>DATBAY010000044.1:0-4040 GCA_036271295.1 Lacipirellulaceae bacterium
ACGGCTATGTTTCAAGATGTCGGCGGCCGTGCGCCCAAAGATCAGATGAGCGTTCGGCGAAACGTAAGTCAGCCGGCCGGCGTCATCGGTGATGAGCGCGACTTCGCTGATGTACGTCATGACTTCTTGATGGAGCGCCTCCACATGGTGCAGCGCTTTAGCCGCCGTACCGTGCTCCGCGAGGTGGTCAATACGATCTTCAAGTTGAGCGACCTGCGCGCGGAGACGCTGGTTTTCTTCGATAAGCAGCGAATTCGTCTTGCGACCTTCAGCCATTTCCAACTCGCGAATTGATAAAAGGGGCGGCCTCAATTAATTATAACGGAGAAAACCAAGCAGTAGCCGCAAGGGGTTATTTATGGGCGTTTGCCAGGCTGCTGCCCTGGTCCAAAGCTGCGCGGACAGCTGAATCGCGAACAATTTGCGAAAACGGCCGGGGATCGGGCGGGGAGTCGATCCTGGGCTGCAATTCGCGCTGCCACCAGCCAACGTCCAACCACTCGCCCGCTTTATAGCCAACGCCTTCGAAAATGCCTGCTGAGTGAAACCCTAACTTTTTATGAAAGCCCACGCTCGCCACATTTGGCAAACTAACGCTGGCGAACGCCTTGAAGTACCCTTGGATCTTCAACAGAGAGAACAGCGTTGTATAAAGCGCATGCGCGAGTCCCCGTCGCTGATAGGCTGGCGAAACATAGACTGCGACTTCCACGGTCCATTGGTATGCGGCTCGCTCGCGAAGCCGACTCGCATAGACATAGCCCAGGATCCGCCCATTGGCCTCTCCCACCAGCCAAGGATAGGTGGCACTAACGCGCACGATCCGTTCGCGCATTTCCTCGATTGACGGCGGTACGAGTTCGAATGTTACGGGCGTCGATTCGCAGAACGGCGCGTAGATTTCCAGAATCCCCGCGGCGTCGCGGAGCTCCGCGAATCGGATATCCACCGTCATGAATTAACGCCTCGACAGAAACTCTTGTCCGTAGCACTCAACAGCGTTCATTATGCGCAATCGCCGGCCGGGGTGGAGACAGGCATTCGCATCCATTTTCAGTTATTTATCCGTTACTTGGCCCGAGGTTCGGTGATCTTTTGAATCAGGTCGGGCCCGTCCGCAGCTCGCTCCAAATGAGGCGACCGTGGGCCGCCGTCATAGGCAAGTTTTGCGGTCCAGAAATAGCTGGCATTTTCAAATAATAAGTCGATGACTTTCGATGAAGTCGTCGCCGTGATCGCATCCTTGAGGACGTCGTCGTCGAACTTTCGGCTGTTTACGGCGAGCAGCTTCATTCCCGGGCCAACGCCGGCTTTGTCGGCAGGCGAATCGGGCACGACATCGACGACCACGTGCTCGCCTTCATCGTTCGAGAGTATGAGACCTAAGCTGGCCCGTAGATCGATGCGCTTGTTTGCCTTATTGCCAGATTCGATCAATTTGTTAGCTTTCGGCGAGAAGGCGAGCTTGTATCCGCCTTGCGTGATTCCGCCTAGCGGCGGCTCGGGGTCGAGCGACGTGAGCCGCTTCGTGAAAAACGCTTTCCAATCGTTCGATAAGACTTTGTCAAGCGCTGCGTAGACATCAGCAGCCTCATAAGGCACAACGCTTGGCGTCGAGCCCTTCGGCGCCGCGTTACTGGAACCTTCGCCATAAAAGGAGCGGCAGAAGTCGTCCAGCGACTTAGCGCCCCCAGTTTTTTGGCGAATGAGTGTGTCGACTTCCAACCAGATCAACTCGCCTTCATCGTAATAATCAACCCCGCGCCGGCGGGCGCTCCATTGCCGATTGGCGCGGTAGAGCTTCGACGCCATGTCGGCGGTGTCTTGCAACGGTCGCCACGTGCGCCCCTTTCGGGCTGAGAGGCTGGCGGCCGTCGCGGCAAGATGCTCCCGATATTCGGCCGAAGTCCACAGTCCGGCCCGCGCTGCCATCACGTTGCCGTAATACTCCGTCAGCCCCTCGTAGATCCACAAGAGATCGTCCTGCATGGGCTGCTGATAATCGGGCGACAACAAACGCTTCGGTCGTCGGTACTTACCATTCCACGAGTGAAAGTATTCGTGCGTCAAGAGGCTCGCAAAATTGGCGAATACATCATCGTCAACCAGGGCACGTTCGGCAGCCCGATTGTCGGAGCATTCGTGGTGCTCAAGGCCGTTTTCACCCAGCCGATCACTAAGCGCGAGCAAGAAGTGATAACGCTCGTAATGTCGCGCGCCGAAGAGCGCCGCATACTCGGCCGGCACTCGCTGATATGCTTTCAGCCGCTCGGCCGATATAGCTAAAGCGGCATCGCTGTCGGCACCCACGTCGATTACGTGCGTAGGCTCGGCGCCAGGCGTCAAATCGAGTTGCTTGAAATGCTTGGCTGCAATCAGTGGGTGATCAATCAACATTTCCAGCGTGATCGATTTGAAATGAATATTTCCGTCGATTGATGCTGATGGAGCCGTCTCCATCGCGCAACCGAATTTCCAACCTGGGAACAGCTTTACCGAAGGTTCAACGATGATTTTGGACGCGTCGCTGCCCTTTGGGAACAACGTGACGAGATTCCAGTTGAGTACCGCTAACTGGCTCGAAGTCGAGGGTTCCTCGGCTTCTCCGACAGTCGGCGCCAAATACTCCAATTCAGCATCCAGGTTTTGAACGCCGCTCGGAATGTCCAGGTGGAGCGCGTACATGTCCGTGAGATCTCGTCGCCAGGAGATTGGCTTGCCGCCGCCAGTGAACTTCAAACCCGATAAATCGGTGATGGGTCCGGTCGGCCCGTGGTCGCCGGGAATCCACTGCGGATAGACCAGCGTAAGCGGTCCTTCCTTTACAGGAATCGAGAGCTTTGCTCGTATCAACCCGCGCGAAGCCTCGGATAAATCCGCGTGTATTGAGAATTGCTGCGCGGCGGCGCGCGACATCAAGAGCAACAACGTTGTACAAACAGCCAATGCAAATCGCACGATGAAATTCCTTCGAGGGAATGCAGACCCAACACGTTCCCCGCCTGACTTGGAACCGTATGCTATTTCCAGGGCGTGGAATTCGCTAGGGCCGTCTGGAATCCGCCCCCGATTGGGCGATTTGCGCGCAGGCCGGAAAAGAATGGCGACTCAGCGTACGACCGTTGTATCAGGTAGCCGGGTTACTTCGCTGGAAGGCAATTCGGCCGAATTGGAAGGCGCGGCGGCGGGCGATTCGGAATCCACCGATTTCGCCGCAACGTGCCCGATCCCTGCGCCGGCCAGCGTGAGCGGGATTCCTGCCCCGAACAACATGGAAGCCTGGCCTCCGACCTCCGCACCATACTCGGCGTATAAAACGCGAGTGGCCTCGCTGTTTTGCTCGGGGGTACCGCTGGAAAGCGTGTAGTCGAGCACGTCGGTCTTCGATTGCTTTTCAGGCCACAGTTGGACGATCGGCAACGAAACGACCGCCACATACGTTCCCGGATGGCGGTGAGCACGAATAATTTTCGCGTACGACGCCTGTTCTTCCGCCAGGCAAGAGATATCCGAATAGACGTAGACGGTGTCTGTGTATGGGTTGTACCCATCCTCGCCGAACAGCCGGCCTGGAAAGAGTGTATACCCGAGTGTCCCGAACGCCCCAAACGTGTAACGCCAACCCGCGCCGACTTCCTTGTTCGCAGCGAGGCGTCGCCATTCGCCCAGCGGATCATACTCATTGATCCGCACCTTGGTGGTCGCCAAACCGTTGGTCTGCATATAGGCCGCCAGGCGTTCCTCGGTTTCGGGCGACACCTGATGGTTCACGGCTCTTCGATCCCAAAGAATGATTTTTTTGGGAATGCCGAAGACCCACCCGATCGAGTCGATGACCTGGTGAGGCTCTCCACGCTCGAATTGTGCGTGATCACCGGCGGCCGCGCTGGCGCTCGGCGACACGGAGGCGGTCGCAAGTGGCTGGCCGAGAACGGGTGCGGCCGCTGTCGCTGTGAGCAATGCCAGCAGAAATGTTCGGCTGAGCCCTTTCATGCGTAAAACATCTCGAGTCGAAGACTTCTAATAAGAGACCACAGCCT
>DATBAY010000045.1:0-4326 GCA_036271295.1 Lacipirellulaceae bacterium
CGCCAGTCGCCTTGATTGCATCTCGAAAGGCCGGCGTGTCCCAGGAGTGGCCACACCAAATGACATCTGTGGCTGGTGATCGATGAACGCTAGCGCGCAATTGCTTGCCGTCAGCAGGCCGGCATCCGTGTTGGAAAGAATATTTCCCATAACGGGAACTCCCAACTTTACCTGGCGTTCAATTCAAATCGTGACTTAGTCGAGCTTTCCAGCGCACGCACTCGAAGCCCCTTAAGTTTGGCGGTATCCTGAAGGAACTTAGTATCCGAAGGATATGGCTGGCTCGCCCGAAGAACAAGAAGGCACTTACTGTAAACTTAGTCACCCTTAGGTAACCAGATGAAACGCGCTGATAGCCCCGCATCATGCTGCCCGGCAGAAGAGGCGATGGAGGTCTTTGGCGGCAAGTGGCAGGTGGGCATTATCCATCATTTGTCCGTTGGTCCACTGCGTTTCAATGAACTTCGCTCGCGGTTGCCAAGGATCACGCAGAAAATGCTTACTCAACAACTTTGCCATTTGCAGCGGTACGGATTGATCAAACGCGAGCAGTTTTCCGAAATACCGCCACGTGTAGAGTATTCGCTCATGACTTTGGGTAAATCGATGTTTCCCTTGCTCGAGCAAATTACTCAATGGAGCAAAAAACATATGCACGGATTGCGCGAGGCCGCAGGCGTGTACGATGCCGCTAATGACCGTCAAACGCGTATTTGACAGTGCTTCGTCGGGCGGAGGAGATACTTCTAATGCAGCCAATTCAAGAAGTCGCATTCCCGACCCTATCGAAGGGCGAGTTCGATCTCGTCAAGACGCTGGCCACTGCCTGCGACTACGCCGATGGTGAAATAGTATTTCGCGCAGGCGAAGCCGAAGTTGATTTGTACATCGTCGAATCGGGTCAGATCGAGATTCGCAATCCTACCGATGGCGACCGAGTGATTGTAACGCACGAGCCTGGGCAGTTCTCTGGCGACATCGATCTTTTGACCGGTCGTCCCGTCATTGTTACCGGCGTGGCGAAAGGCAAAACGCGTGCATGGCGAGTCGCCCATAGTAATCTCAGATCGATTCTGAATCGTGTGCCCACCTTGGGTGAAAAGCTGATCGTTGCGTTCACTCGCCGACGAGAACTTTTAGCTGCGTCTGGCGTATCGGGCTTGCGAGTCATTGGCGCGGGACGCTGCCGCGACACGAACACGGTTCGCGAGTTCCTGTATAAGAACTTTGTGCCTTTTCGGTGGTTGGATACCGAAACTGACGAAGGACAAGCGGCGTTTAAGGCCGTGGGTTCGCCGTTGAAAACGCCGGTTATCGAATGCGGTAACGGACGCGTACTCGCGAATCCGTCGTTGCGTGAGCTAGCGCACGAAGCTGGCATTTGGAAGCATTGTCCGTCGCGCGAGGTCGATTTTGCAATTGTAGGCGCAGGACCGGCCGGCATCGCAGCGGCCGTCTATGCAGCCTCCGAAGGGCTATCGACGTTGATGCTCGATCGGCTTGGGCCCGGTGGGCAAGCGGGTGGCTCTTCGCGGATTGAAAACTTCATGGGTTTTCCCGCCGGGCTCAGCGGAGCCGACCTTGCGACCCGTGGCATTTTGCAAATGCTTAAATTTGGCGCACAGATTGTCACGCCGGTTGTCGTCGAGAAGCTTACGCCTGCCAAGACGGTCGGTGATTTTCATCTGCTTCACTTGGATTGCGGCGCCGAGATTCGTTGCCGCGTTGTGCTGCTCGCGCTGGGCGTTCTTTGGCGCCGGCTCGAAGCCGCAGGCGCTGACCGTTTTGCAGGCGCCGGCATCTACTATGCCTGCACGACCGTCGAAGCCGACTTGTACGATGGGACCGACGTCGCCGTGGTTGGGGCTGGCAATTCGGCTGGCCAGGCAGTGATGTTTCTCTCGGAATGCTGCCCCTCACGCAAGGTGCACTTGCTCATTCGTCGAACGCTGGGTCCTGGGATGTCCGAATACCTGTCGAGCCGGATCAAGTCGGCTGGGAATGTGGTTATTCACGAGCAGACCGAGATTGAATCGGTCGCGGGTGACCGTCGACCAGAGCGAATCACTCTTAAAAACAATGCCACGGGTCAACAGCGAGAAATCCCTTGCTCGGCCTTATTTATATTTATTGGCGCTACGCCGGCGGCCGATTGGCTGCCGCCTGAAATCGCTCGTGATACGAATGGCTATCTCCTAACGGGGACCGATGTTGTCCGCTCTGGCCGCTGGCCCTGCGCCGATCGCGATCCATGCCCACTGGAAACCACGATTCCCGGGGTGTTGGCGGCGGGAGACATTCGCGCCGGCTCCACGAAACGTGTTGGGTTCGCTGTCGGCGATGGATCGTTGGCGGTCACTTGCGCCCATCGATTACTTTCAATCACTCGTTAACCACGGGTCGCGTCCTTCATGGCATTAGTTACCGCAACAGTCGAATCTCCGAGCGACCTAGAGACGACTCTCACGGGGCGTAGTATCGCGCCCGGGTTAGGCATGGGGCGAGCTTGGGTAGTGGGAGATTTGCTCACCTATAGCGGTGATCTGCGCACGATCGGCGCGCACGAGATCGATGGCGAGCTATTGCGCTTAACCACCTCGTTTGAGCAAACGCTGGCGGAACTTCAGGTGTACGCCGAACGAATCGAGGCTGAATTCGACTCTGCATTGGCCGGTGTCTTTCGAGCGCATAGCGCGATGCTTCGAGACCTATTCGCTTCGGGCGAGTTTGAGAAAGAGATGCGGGCTTCGCTTATCACCGCGGAAGCGGTCGTCCGCCGAATTTTTCAAAAGTGGTATCAAAAGTTTCGCGAAATGGAAAATCAAACGTTTCGCGAGCGGGCTGACGATTTGCTCGACTTGGGCCGCTCGCTTCTGCGGCGGCTTCACAGTGAAGACGAAATTAGCTTGAATACTATTCCGCCTAATAGCATTCTAGTGGTCGAACGATTGCTGCCGTCGGATGTTGTGCTATTGCCCAAGGCCAACGTTGCCGCCGTAATTGTTGAGTCGTTAGGGCAAGGTTCGCACGCTGCTCTGCTGGCCCGCGAAAAGGGTATTCCCACGATCACAGAAATTGAAGGCGTATGTACTCGCGTTGCAACTGGGGCCGAACTTCTTGTCGATGGCTTTCGCGGCACCCTAGTTATCACACCCGCCAAAACGACGTGCGCGGAATTCCAAGAGCGGCTTGGCAAATGGCGCGCTACGCTCGCTCGTTGCAAAGGAGCTTGTCGAGATCCGGCTCGGTCCCTCGACGGCCAATTGATCCGTGTTGAAGCTAATATCGGAATCGAAGACGACGTCGAGCTGGCACTCGACAATGGAGCAGACGGGGTCGGCCTTTTGCGACTTGAGCAACTTTACTTCGCTCGCAAACTGCCGCCGACCGAAGATGAGTTGTCTGCAGAGCTTCAACAGTTAATCGCGCCGCTGAACGGGCGGCCAGTCACGATTCGGCTTCTGGATATCGGCGGCGACAAGCCGCTGCCGTACCTGCGCCTTTCGCAGACAACGAATCCTGTCCTAGGCCGCCGCGGGGTGCGACTGTTGTTAGACTATTCGCAACTTGTCCGAACGCAATTTGGGGCGTTGCTTCGGCTGTGCGAGAAGTATCCACTTCGCCTGTTGATTCCCATGGTAACCGTCGAAGATGACCTACTCCGGATGCGGGAAATACTCGATACGTTGTGTTCCGAACGCAAGGTCGCAAACCCTCCCAAGTTCGGCTCGATGATTGAAACTCCCGCCGCAGCCCTCGCGGTTCCTACCCTACGAAAACATGTCGACTTCTTCTGCGTCGGAACCAATGACCTGACGCAATACACGATGGCAGCCTCACGCGATGATGCCTCTGTGAATGATTACTATTTAGAGAGTCATGAATCCATCATGCGATTGTTGTCAATCGTTTTGGCGGACGCGGGGGAAAAGCCAATAACGTTGTGTGGAGAACTTGCCGGTCGGGAAGAATTACTTCCAATCCTCTTGCAACTTGGCTTTCGCTCGATAAGCGTCGCGCCAACCGTAATCCCCGCAATTAAGGCAGCGATTCGCAAAATTGATATCACCCATTTCAAATGATATCACCAAACGTCGAGAATCGGTCGTTTCTTGGCAGGTCTCACGTCCACACTGTCGCCACCGCTTCCCAAGGCAAGCGCCCGGCACTTTGCCTACCAGTAAAACGCTCCCTGCAGTAAGAGCAGCGCGACGACGGCCAGCGCACCCGCGACGCCGAATCGATGCTGACGGGCAACTTCGAGACTTTGTTTCCTGTGAGACTTCTCGAAAAGGACCTCGGCTACACAGTACAAACTGGCGGAGG
>DATBAY010000046.1:0-5493 GCA_036271295.1 Lacipirellulaceae bacterium
CCGATGATGACCGGCGGGATGGATAATCCCGTGGCAGTCGCGTTCATGCCAGATGGCGAGCGAATTCTGTCGGGGACTTTTTTTCATGTTAATCCGCGGCAAGATGGCTTGATTCATGCTGTGTATGGCGGCGTTTATGGGAAGGAAAACGGCGTTTTAGAGGGGCATCCGCGGACTGGCGAATTGATGCCCATTCTCGACCCGCTCGGTGCGGCCGCCGCGTGCGGACTCGCGCGTTATGAAGGCGACGGCTTTGGGCGCGAATATCGGGACAATCTGTTCTTGTGCCAGTTCAATCTCCGCAAAGTTTCGCGGCATATCTTGAAACCGCTTGGCGCGACGTACCAAACCGAAGACAGCGACTTTGTGTGGTCTGACTTCGTGGATTTCCACCCGACGGACGTTGTGGAGGACGCGGATGGGAGCCTGCTCGTGGTCGATACCGGCGGCTGGTATAAGCTGTGCTGCCCAACGTCGCAATTGTGGAAGCCGGACGTGGCGGGAGGCATTTATCGCGTGCGAAAAATTGGTGCGAAATTGCCGGCTGATCCGCGAGGTCGCAAGATAGACTGGTCGAATCAGACGGCCGAGCAGTTGTGGACTCTTCTTGCAGACAACCGGCAAGCCGTACGCCGGCGGGCGAGTCTTGAATTTGTGCGGCGCAGCGGTGAACCCGAAGGTCTTGGGTTTCTGGATCGCCTTCGTATTGAAAATGTGACCGTAAACGCGGACGGTACTATTTCACCGGCTGAGATTACGGCTTTGGCGCGCGTGTGGACTCTTGGCCAAATTCAATCTGAGACATCGCGCGAATTGCTTGGCAAGGTGTTTTCGACGGATAGCGAGCTTGTCCGGCACGCCATTCTTCAAATCGCCAGTCTGCATCCCCACTCGGGTATCCTTAGTAATTCTGTATTGGAGCACGCGTCGAAGAGTTCTTCACCAGCGATACGCCGCGCGATTGCCGAGGCACTCGGACGGCGCGGCGATCAATCGGAAGTACCGCTTCTTCTCGAAATGGCTGGCGGAGCCGATAGTCGCGTACTTCAACATTCAGTCATCTACGCGCTTATTGAACTCGCGGATTCAAAGGCCACGCGTCTTGGGCTCACGGCCGAATCGCCGAAGGTGGTTGCCGCATCGCTCATTGCGCTGGATCAGATGCCGAACGGCGATATCAAGCCGACGGATGTCATTCGGCATTTGGGGGCGAAGGATTCCACGTTGCATGAGGCGGCCGAGTGGGTCGTCAAACAACATCCGGGGTGGGGCGGCGAGCTAACGCAATGGCTCGATGAGCGTTTGAAAGCGACGGACAACACGAAAACCGCAGACGATAGCGAATCGGACGCCGGTGGTGGGCTGATCGACATGTTCGTGTTGTTCGCGTCGAACGACAGTGTGCAGGATCTTTTGGCTAGTGCGGTGGATCATCCGACATCCGCCGCGGCGCGAGAAATCGCGCTGCGGGCAATGACCAAGTCGAAGCTGCAAGGGCCGGCAAAAGGCTGGATCGGGGCGATTGCGACCGCGATCGCCAACTCGGATGAGAAACAGTTGCCGATCGCAATCGCGGCGGCGCGGCGATTTCCGATTAAGTCTGCCGAGGATTCAAAGATGTCTCATGCGCTGATATCAATTGCGGAAAATCCAGATCGGCCACTGGAAGTGCGCGTTGAAGCGCTCGCGATCGTCGTGGGGAAGCAACCGACGCTAAGCCAGCGTCAGTTTGAACTCCTGAGAAGCGCACTCGCGAGCAGCAACCCGGTGTCCGTGCGGTCCGCGGCTGCCGATGCGATTGCGAAGTCGCACCTCGATCGAAAGCAACTCGACCAATTATGTGAAATAGTTAGCAGCGCCGGGCCGCTGGAGCTGAATCGGTTGTTGGAGCCGTTCAAGCAAGCGAAAGATGAGCAATTAGGACTCGCACTGGTGGCGGCGATCGAGAAGTCGCCGGCGCTTGCTTCGCTGCGGATGGACTTGCTGCGGGAGGCGCTGGGCAAGTACGACCCACAAGTTCAAGATGCCGTTGCGAAGCTGGAAGGGAAAGTGAATGTTGACGCGGCATCGCAGAGAAAACGAATTGAAGAATTGTTGCCCTATACGGCAAAAGGGAACGTCTCACGCGGCCACGCTGTTTTCTACAGCGCGAAGGCGACGTGCACGGCTTGTCATCGGCTGGGGTATGCCGGTGGAACGATCGGGCCGGAGCTCACACACGTGGGAGAAACGCGAACCGCGCGAGACTTGTTGGAATCGATCGTTTACCCAAGCTTGAGCTTCGTGCGCAGCTACGAGCCAATGCTTATTACGACCCAGGAGGGCAAAACGATTAATGGGGTCGTCAAGGAAGATACGGCCACCGAGTACCTTGTTGCGACCGGGCCGGATCAATTTGTGCGGCTGCGGCATGAGGATGTCGATGAGATGCAGCCAAGCAAAGTTTCGATCATGCCGGCGGGCTTCGATAAGCAGCTGACGCCGGAGGAGCTCGGGGACTTGGTGGCGTTTTTGAAGAATCCGACGGATTCGCAAAAAGCTAAACCTCAAGCGACGAAGTAAATTTTGAAGGTTCTGTCGACGCCGCTATTTGCGGCTTACCAGGAACTCGACGACGTCGAGGAATTCGGTCGGCGAGAGGGTGCTCGCCAGATTTTCGGGCATGCTGCTTTGGTTGGTGGTGTGGGTTTCATCAATGTCGTCGTTCTTGATTGTCGCTTGCTTGCCTTCAGCCATTAGGAGCGTGACGGAGTCGCTTTCTTTTTTGACGATGAAGCCGACGAGGGTTTTGCCTTCGTTCGTAATGATCGTGGTTGTTACGTATTTGGGGTCGACCTTTTTGCTGGGTTCGATGATGGACTCGACGATGTCATGTCGCGTGAGGCGTTTTCCGACTTCGCTAAGATCGGGGCCGAAGGTGTAGCCGGTGTTGCCGACTTTGTGGCAGCTGACGCAGAGGCGACTGAAGACGGAGTGGCCGTTGTTGGCGTCGCCGGGCATTTTTTCGATCGCGGCGTAGGCTTTGACGCGCGATTTCTCCGGCGTTTGCGGGTTAACCAGCTTCTTGAGCTCGCCTTGGGCGGCCGCGCCGGGAGCGCGGCGTTTGATGTAATTGTCAAGAAAATCTTTGGCACGATCGTTATCGACGGTCAGCTTGCCGGATTGGTAAGCGTCCTTCCATTGCGGTTCGAGGGCCGCGAGGGTGTGCTCTAGCGTGTAGTCGATGAAAGAATCCGAGGGTGAGTTCAGGACGGCGAGGGCCGCAGTGAGCGCGGCCGGCGATTGGAAGAAGCTCAGGCCGCGGATGGCTTCGAGGCGGACGCGCGGGTTTTCGTCTTTGACGCCGGCTGCGAGAAAATCGACCGCATTGGGTAGATAATCACGCTCGTCGGCAACGACGTGTATGGCGGCCGCGCGAGCGTTGAAAGTTTTGGCGGCGAGGATTTCGCTTAGCAACTTCTCGTGGACGGCATGTTGCGATTGCAGAGCCCACAATGCTTCGCAGCGGAGGCGATCGTATTCGGGATCGTTTTTGTCGAGGCCGGCGACCCATTTGTTGACGGCAGCGACGACGGCGTCCTTGGGGCGGTCACGAAGTTCGCGGCGTGCGCGGTAGCGCGTGCGCAGCTCGTACGCGCGGAGCTGGTCGAGGAGTTCTGCTTCTGTCTTGCCGTATTGCGTGATGGGGTCGAGCAGTTTGTTCTTGGTGTAAATAAGGCGGTAGATGCGGCCGCGGGTGTGGTCGCGGTTAGGATCGCGCTGCGAGTATTGCATGTGGCCAATGAGCGCGTTGCACCAATCGCCGAACCAGAGGGCGCCGTCCGGGCCGATTTGCGGATCGACGGGGCGGAAGTTTTTGTCGGTGCTGCGGAGGAGATCGTCGGGGATTGGCTTGCCGCTCGCATCTTTTTCCGACGACATGATGCGCTCGCCGGTGTAGCCGGCGCCTTGGTCGCGGATGTTGAACCGCGGCATGCCGTTCATATTGATGACGCAGGCGTAGGTGAATTGGCCTTGGACGTCTTGCGGGAATTGGCGGCTGAACAGAAACTCGTTGCCGACGCAGGGACGCATACCTTGGTTGTTGAAGACGGGGTCCATGCCGCGGCGGCCGGGAACTTCGGCGCCGGAAAGGGGCGAGTCCCAATGTTGTTGGGCGGAGGTGCCGTCGCCGACGAAGCCTTGGCCCCACTGGTCGAAGACGTAGCACCACGGGTTGCCGTAGCCGGGGGTGACATAGTGGTTGATCTTCATCGTGCGGAGGTCGATGACGTGCGAGCCGGGAGTGTCGTGGGTGCGGTGGGGTCCCCAGGGCGTTTCGACGGTGGTGCTCATCGAGATGCCTTCGAGGTTGTGGAGCAGGCCGCCGTTGGAGAATTCGAATTTGCCGGCGACATGGTGCGTGTCGTCGCTGGCCCAGCCATCGACCAAAGGCACAACGAGGTCGGCTTTGCCATCGCCGTCGGTGTCTTTCAGGAAGAGGTAGCGCGGTTGATCGACGACGATGACGCCGCCGTTCCAAAACTCGAAGCCGGTCGGGCATGTGAGCTTGTCGTAGAAGACGGTGCACTTGTCGGCGCGGCCGTCGTGGTCGGTGTCTTCGAGAACGAGGAGGCGGTCGCTCGGGCGCGGATCACCGGGCTTCCACATGGGGTAGGTGGGCATGCAACAGACCCAGAGTCGGCCGCGGTTGTCGAAATTGATTTGATCGGGCTTGGCGAGCTCGGGGAATTCGCGTTCGCTCGCGAAAAGTTTTACTTCGAAGCCGTCGGGGACCTTCATCGTTTTGATGCAGTCTTCGGGCGACAGGTATTCGAGTTTATCCGGCTCGGAATAGTGCTGGGCCGGGTTGCCGAAGCGCGTTTGCGGCACGATCAGTTCCCCGGTGTTGCTGTCATCGGGCGGGCCGGGATTTTTGCCCTGGGCGATGTCCCACACCTGGCGATCGCGGACGGCGGCCATGGCGCGGATCTTGGCGATTTCGCGGGGGAAGGTTTCAGTGTCCCAGGTGCGGCGGCCGCCATAGACGTACCAGCCGTTGAGCATGCGGTAGTCTTGCAGATGGATCCAGGACTTGTCGTTGACGGCGTCGCGCAGTTTTTTGAAGTCGTCAGCGTTCATGTCGGCGGTCGTAGACGTGCCAAACAGTTGGCGATCGAGTTCGGCGGCAATGAAACGATCGCCATCCTCGTTCAAGTGACACCCGTTGATCGTGTATTGCATGCCGGCGTCTTCGGCGAAGGCGGCTTTCGTCGGTGTGAATAGATCGACGAAGGCGAAGCCGCGCGCCTTGGCGACTTCGGCGATGATCTTGGTGTAGGCAGCGAGTTGTTCGTTGCGCTCGTCGGCGTTAGGCCAGAGCGGGTTGCCTGTGGGTTCCCAGGCGACGGGTGAGATTAAGACGAAGCGCGGCGCAGTTCCATCGGCGCGGGCGTATTGCTTCGCCATTGCGTCGAGGTATTTACCATAGGCTTCGCGGAAGTGCTGCTCGCC
>DATBAY010000047.1:0-6382 GCA_036271295.1 Lacipirellulaceae bacterium
TTTTTTTTGCGCTGATAGTTTTTTTGGCGCATCAAAACTTCTCACACGCCCTATTCCCTCGCTTCACCGCGCGAACCCCTCTTGCGGTTTCTTCATCGCTCGCGGTTTAGCACAACCCCCTCGCGTAACCCGCACAAATTTCTTCGGTCCGCTATCGCAAACCCCCGGCCGACCACCCGCGTAATAACTCCAGAACGAGACAACCTCGCGGAAAAAATCGCCGAGCACGAACTAACCCTTCGTCCTCGGCCCCGGAAGTTCGCGAGCTCGCTCCCAATCGTGAGCCGGTCATTACGACGGATCGGCATCTGGACGGCACGACGCCAACGCTTCGACCTCGCTGGTCATGGTCACGCAACGTGCACGGAAGCCTGCGATGTCACGAATCGGATCTAGGAGAGTTGGCCACACGCGCGAATTGCTTGACTTTGCCAATCAAGGGCGCAATGATCGATTGTAGCGTTTAACCCGATTGACTCGGCGAATCAGTCGCCATCGGATGAACGGCACAATCCTTCGACGAGCGCTCACACGTCACAACCGCAGCGAATGGTTTTGACGTTACCAAGCGAGCATTTGGCGTGCTCGACTTCGGTTGGCGCAAAGTGTAGCGGGCCTGCCGCTTAAGCGACTCGCGATCGGGAAAAAAGCACCCACGCTTTTTTTGACCACGTCCATTTCGTGTTCTATATTCCTTTGGCCACCTCTCTCAGACCCACCGAACGCGCCCTCGTTCGGCGTGCTGCACGGCAGCAGCTCGACGGCGCAATACAGGAATCTACGATGCGACCACAGGTCCCCGCCTTTTCGCGTCTTCTGGCAAAGTTTATCACCCTCTGTGCGTGTACCGCGTTCACCCCGGTCGCCTTCGCCCAGAATCAGCAACAAGCCGCGTTACCACCTACGCTGCCTGCTGCCGGCGCTGCCGAAGCCTCGATCGCGAGCGTGCTCGATACTGGTCACACACTCGAGCAAAACGGAAAGTGGGCCGATGCGCTCACGAAATACGAAGAAGCCCTCCACGAATCGCCCGAAGAGCCGCGGCTCCAAGCCCGCTTTGATGTCGCCCGTCTGCACTACAGCCTCGACCAGCGCTACGAAGATCGCAGCTTCCGCGATTCGCTCCGCACGCTCACCCCGCAACAGGCGCTCGACCAATACACCGACCTGTTGAGCAAGATCGACGCTCACTATTACACCAACCCGCCATGGCAGCAGATAACCCAACGCGGCGCCGCCGCTATGGATATCGCCCTGTCGAATGAAAACTTCCTCCGCAACCAAGGCATTCGCGTCCGCGGCCAGCAGCTCGACCAGCTCCGTAGCGAAGTGGTCGCCTTGCCCGGCAAGTACGCGATCAAATCCGCCAAGGATGCCTCGAACGTTGCCGCCCAAATCGCTCACATCATTCGCACTCGCGTCGCCCTGAGCGAAACGGCCACGCTGCTCGAATTCACTGCTGCCGCTGGTGGTGGCCTGGATCACTACTCAGCATTCCTCACCGCCGATCAACTCCGCGATATCTACTCGCAAATCGAAGGCAACTTCGTTGGCCTCGGCGTCGAGCTCAAGGCCGACCAAGGCGCCTTGTTGATCGTCCATGTGATTCCGCACAGCCCCGCCGAAAAATCCGGCATCCACGAAGGGGATCGCATCACCGCCGTCGATGGCCAGCAAACCAAATCCCTTTCTACCGACGAAGCTGCTTCGCTCCTGACCGGCGAAGAAGGCAGCATGTGTAAAGTCACCGTCGCTTCGGTGGGCCAAGGCCCACGCGATGTTTCGGTCCGCCGTGCCAGTGTCGATGTCCCCAGTCTCGAAGGCGTCAAAATCATCGACCCCGCGAAAGGCGTCGCCTACATCCGCATCCCCGCCTTCCAAAAGACGACCCCGGCCGATCTCGAAAACGCCCTCTGGGACCTCCAAAAGCAGGGTATGCAAAGCCTGGTCCTCGACCTCCGCGGCAACCCCGGCGGCTTGCTCACCGCGAGTGTTGAAATTGCCGACAAGTTCATCGCCGACGGTGGCATCGTCTCGACCAAAGGTCGCAGCGAACCAGAAAACTTCAGCTATCGTGCTCACCGCCCCGGCACCTGGCGAGTTCCGCTCGTTGTCCTCATCGACGGCGACAGCGCCAGCGCCAGCGAAATCTTCGCCGGCGCAATCAAAGATTCGGGCCGCGGCAAAATCGTCGGCACCCGCTCCTACGGCAAGGGCTCAGTGCAAGGCATCTTCCCGCTAGGTAAGAACGGCGCCGGTGCCCGCATCACCACGGCAAAGTTCTTCTCGCCCCTTGATCACCCCATCGCCAACGTCGGCGTCTCGCCCGATATCGACGTCCGCAACATGACAACCGTCGCCAGCGACGGCTCCGCCACCGCGAATCATTACTTGGTAAACTACCGCCCGTCGGAAGGCGCCACGGCATCCACAACGAATGGCGTCACTGCCCCCGCTACGCCAGCCGTCCCCGCGAAGAGCGACAAAGACCGCGTCCTCGACATCGCCGTCGGCATCGCCCGGGACATGCCCCCCGTACAACTCTAACGACGCCGCGGTTTCGCGAACGTCGTAGCTGGATTCGCAAGAATCCGGCCCACCGAATCCTGATTCCCTCCCAGCCCCCGACGAAAGTCGGGGGTTCTTTTTTTGAGCTCTTGCACTGGCTTTGCGATTCAGACTTTTTCTGGCTGATGACGCGACTTCACGGGGTTGCGCCGCGCACGAACTCGCGTCATCAATGCGGTCAACTGTCGCTACTTCCTGCACTCTCAAGATGGCGGCGTGCCGCGAGTGCCACTCCACCCGTCGGCCAATCGCGTTTTAGGGCAAGCTCCCAACACTTCCGCGCTAGCTGCAGATTCCCGCTCGCCTTATACATGTTGCCCAGCAACAAGCACAGCGATGGTAAATCGTGATGCTTGTTCACCAGCTCGACCATCGAGTGAATCGCGTCCGATCGTATTCCAATGTGATAAGAAATAAATGCGTTGTGAAGCTCGAGCACAAGCTTCTGTTTCTCATCATTGAATGCCGCCACGAGCGGCTTGCTGCACCTGTCAAAATGCAGCGCAGCTGCCTCGCAGTACGCCTGCATGATGAATGCCCGCGGTCCCCTGTCCGAAAACCGCTCCAACTGCTCAAACAGTCGTGCGGCGCTCTCCATCTCTAGTTTTTCGAGCAAATTGCATCCTAATACGAAAGTTTGCTCGTACGAAAATGTCCGCGGTTTGCCCCCCACGAGACTTGATATAACTGCGGGCGCCGGTGCTAAAGGCTGCGTATCTGACATCTTCCGTTCGGTCACTCTTGCCTCCTTCCGCGTTCCACAGCGCGCAGATTCTAGGCGCTGTCGCAATCAAGTTCATCGACGGGTGGCGCTATCCGTCGGCGAACGCTAGCCAGCCGGGCTAGCGCTCCGCCGACGGACGGCAACTGCAAGTGGCCGTCAGGCCACCGTCCAGCAATCGAATTCGGCAATCGAACTCATGTTCCACTGCCGAGTAATAGTCAACGTGAGAAGATCTTTGTTCCAATGGCAATGAGGAGTGGTCGCCGCCGAAGTCTTAAATCCGACAAGTCGACGTTACAGTTGGGCGGGGATCGGAAGCAGCTCAGGGGGCCCAAGCCAAGCAACCGCGGCATTTGCCTACTTTGCTGCTATTCCAATCCCCGCCGATTCAACTGTCGCCGCGACTTGTCGGAGGAAGGAGGCTTTAGGCACTTAACGATAATCGGTTCGATCGGGTCACGCAATAAATCGAATATTTCGTTTAATACTTCGCAAAAAACGATGGTAGACTGAGAGCGATGGACTGGCTCAATTATCATCATCTGCTGTATTTCTGGACGGTGGCCCGCGAGGGGACGATCGCTCGCGCAAGCAAGAAACTGTTGTTGGCGCAATCCACGATTAGTGGTCAGATTCGCTCCCTCGAACGCTCACTCCAAACCAAACTGTTTGAACGCGTAGGTCGCAACTTGGTTCTCACCGAATCCGGCAACGTTGTCTTCCGCTACGCCGACGAGATCTTCTCGCTCGGCCAGGAACTCCAACAAACATTGCATGGACACTACGGCGGACGCCCCACGCGACTCGAAGTCGGCGTCGCCGATGTCTTGCCGCGCTGGATCGTCTATCAACTTCTCGAGCCAGCGCTTAACGTGGCTGAACCGGTTCAGCTCGTTTGCTACGACGATAAAACCGATCGGCTCCTCTCGCGCCTCGCTCTCAATGAACTCGACGTCGTGCTCAGCGACGTTCCCGCCGGCCCGCTTTCTAAAATACGCGCCTACAACCACTTTCTCGGTGAGAGCGGAATCTCGTTTCTGGCCGCCGAGAAACTCATCAAGAAATACAGCCGCGGATTTCCCAAATCACTGGATCAGGCGCCATTCTTGCTGCCCATGGAGGGCACCGCTCTGCGGCGGTCGCTCGATGAGTGGTTCGACCGCAATCGCATTCGCCCCGTCATCCGCTGCGAAATCGGCGACTGCGATCTGTTCGAGGTGCTCGCCCACGCGGGGGCAGGAATCTGCGCATTGCCGACAATTCTGGAGCGCCGCATCCGACGTCAATTCACCGTCGGCGTCGTCGGCCGCGCTCAGGACATCCGCGAGCGCTACTACGCTATTTCCACCGAGCGAAAGTTAAAGCACCCCGCCATCCTAGCCATTTCTGAAGCCGCCCGCACGCGCTTCAAATCGTAGTCAGGCAACCTCTGCAAACCACTTGATCGACTAACACTGGACTTTTTTGCCATGAACCGTTGTGACATGGGACGGGCGCCACGGATGGAAGCCGACTTTTCAAAACCGACCGCAGAATTCATCGACCGACACATCCATTCAATTGCCCAATTGGAAGTGCTGCTCGCCCTTCATCAAGATGCCGATGCGTATTGGACGATCGAACAAATCACCGGGAGCTTCTATCTCCAGCCGCAAACGGCAAAAGACCTCTTGCTCGATCTCCTCCGCCGCGGCCTCGTCCTACAACATGGCGCGGGGTATCGCATTTCTTATGACAATGACACGATTCGCCGATTGATCGAAGAGCTGGCGAAGCTTTATCGCGAACGTCGTGTTGCCGTCATCTCCAGAATCTTCTCCAAGTCTGACAACTCCGCATCCAAGTTCCCACGCAACTTCGGTTCTACCAACGCATAACGCACAACTTCTTATTTTCTCGCGTCTACTCGCCGCCCGCCAAACACCTGTACCGCCGACCCATCCGCCACCAGCGCATTCACCGGTGCTACCTTCAAGTACTCCCCGAACGGCGAATCATACGTCTCCGGCACAGCACACTCCCACACCACCTCATCCGCCCGCGCCACACGCCAAGTCGAATGCGCCACTCGATACTCTCGCGTCCGCCCATCGCGCCCGGGCACGTATCCCCAATAGTGCTCGACAATAAACTCCTCCAGCGATCCCGCCGCCGGCAACTCGGGCCGAGCCGTCACGCGCGCTCCCACGCGATTCCAAGTCTGCTTCGCGCGCCGACCTAGCCGCCCTCCTCTACTACCCCAGCCGTATTCCATTCGATCGCCCTCTTGTAGATCGTGGCCACGCATCGCAACGACACTCCGCATCCGCCGCGTAACGTAGTTTTCGTTGTAAAGCCGATTCGCCACGATCGCGACCGCCCGCCGCGGCACAATCTCGCGCACAAACACCACCCCGCGCCGCACCTCGCCATCCACCACCCGCTTCACGTAATACCGCAAGTTGATCTCATCAAATCGTGTATGCCCGGGCACCGGCATCCCAAGAATCCGCACCTTCTGAAATCGAAACCCCACGACGCTGATATACGCCTCCCCCGCGTGCAAATCCGGCTCCGTCCCGACCGGCGCCAGCCCAGCAACCGCCTCCACCGGCACGCGGAAATTCAGCAGCACCAGCTCCGTCCACCGCGCCGTAAGTACAGGCCTTTCCGCCACGCCACACCCACATTGGTTGACGGCCCATCGGCCGTACTCGATACTCGAACGTACTCTAAAGTCTAAATATATAGCCCGGCCATCCTGGTCGGGAATTCTCTCCCTTCCTGTTCCCCGTTTGCCGCCGAAGGATAGCCACCATGGCCCACGAAGAAGACGACGATTTGTACGATGAAGAATTTGATTTCGTGGACGATGACGACGAGGACGATGATGGTGAAGATCTAGAGGACGACCACGAAGAAGGGTCCGCCGAAGGCTCCGATATCGCGGACGAACCCGCCGACGAGCGCAAACCCGCGCCCCGCGAGCGAGCCCCCGAACGTGCCGAACGCCCGGAACGCACCTCCGAGCGCGGCGCCGAGCGTGCCGAGCGCGCTCCACGTACCCCCGAACGCACAGAACGGACGGATCGCACTGAGCGCGCTGAACGC
>DATBAY010000048.1:0-36542 GCA_036271295.1 Lacipirellulaceae bacterium
GTCATCGCCGCAGACTAGCGCCGGCAGCCCCCAGTTCGTATGCTTGCCGAGCAAATGCCGCGTCCAGGTGCGCGCAATAGGCAGGGTAAACACGCAAGCCGGGTAAACGACGATTAAGAACCACAGCTGTATGCTGAGTGATCCACGAGCCACCGCGGCGCCAATCGCCCAGACCACAAACATACAGGTAATTGAAACGATCAGCCTGCGCAGTTCTTCCACCGGACTTAACCGAGCGCCCGGATAAAGATCGAGTTCGAAATTGAGTAGTACGAAGCCCGTCGCCACCGGCAGCAAGCATTCGGACACGTCCATGCCGACAGAAAAGAAGCCGAGCTTATAAAAAATGAGGCGGCAGATGCCGATCGTCGCCGTAATGGCAAGGATATCGACGATCAGCAATGGCAGGCTGTTAAGGAGCACCTGCAAGCTGTACCGGAAGCCGACGCGACGTGAAAAGACTCGTTGGCTAACGCGCAGCACTTGCTCTCCGCTTTCGTCGGTTTCGACGGAATCCGGCGTGTAGTGCAAACTCGAGTGAAATGTGCCACGTCCCATACCTGCGCTCAATATAGCGGTGCCTACATCCCCTCCGATGGCTTCGGTTTCACCCTTCACAGCGGAAACTCCTTCAATGCGAGCGCCTGCATCATCAACGGAAGTATGGAGCCCGTGAACGAAATGGCATATCGATCGTTCGCAAGCAAAGGCTTACGCCCGCCTACGTGGGCGAGAGCTCTCCTCGCATCCCGCAAAAGTCGTTGCAACGCCCCCCGCCGCAAGTCTAGCTGCAAAGAAGTGCTAGAACGAGAAAAGGTATCGTGTACTAAATCCTATACGATGGGGTTGAGGATGTGGCTCGAATCACACGAAAATTCGCAAGTCGGGATCTTCACCCACCAGGGCGACATCGCAAAATGCCGCGATTTGGCGGGCGTTTTCTCCTATCGCAATCCTAACGGTGCCCCAAAACAGTGTCAACAAAATGAAACTAGTCGGGGGAGTCGATGCGTCGAGTTACGCTGTGACAAACAATGGTAGCGGTTGTAGGGACTGTGCGCAGTCGCTTGGTCGAGTTTCACTGGCGTGTTAAAATGAGGAAGAAAACATGGGGCAACCTCTTGGGGCTCTTGCTGCAGGCGGTTTGCCGCCTCGCAGCTGCTCTTCGTTCATCGATCGACAGCTTGATAGCAGTCAACAGAAAGCATAGGCATGAAGGATAATCTAATCCTGGTCGCGGGTGGTGGCGGATTTATCGGCGGACATCTGGTTGCGCATTTTCGCAACGAGGGCTACACGCGAATTCGCAGCGTCGATGTCAAACCGTTCGATGAATGGTACCAGCACTTCGACGACGTCGAGAATGTGCAGGCCGATTTGAAATTGCGCGACGCTTGCGTGAAGGCATGCCGCGGCGCTAGCGAAGTATACAATCTGGCCGCCGACATGGGCGGCATGGGGTTCATCGAAAATAACAAAGCCTTGTGCATGCTCAGCGTGCTGATCAACACGCACCTGCTACAGGCCGCGCAGGAAGCGAAAGTTGATCGCTACTTCTATGCTTCGAGCGCATGCGTTTACAACGCCGACAAACAGCGCAGTGAAGATGTCGTGCCACTCAAGGAAGCCGACGCCTATCCCGGGATGCCGGAAGATGGCTACGGTTGGGAAAAGCTGTTTTCGGAGCGGATGTGCCGCCACTTCCGCGAGGATTTTGGACTCGTGACGCGAGTTGCGCGGTTCCACAACGTTTACGGTCCGCACGGCACTTGGGATGGTGGACGGGAAAAGGCTCCGGCCGCCGTGTGCCGCAAGGTCATCAACGCCGTGGAAACGAGCGCCGATGAAATTGAGATTTGGGGCGACGGCAAACAAACCCGCAGCTTTATGTATATCGACGACTGCGTCGAGGGCATCCTCAAAATCATGCACAGCAATATCGAGGAGCCGATCAACTTGGGTAGCGATGAGCTGACGACGATCAATGGGCTTGTCGAAATGGTTGAGGACATTGCGGGAGTCGAGCTGAAACATCGGCACAACCTTTCCGCTCCGAAGGGCGTGAACGGTCGTAACAGCGATAACACGCTAATTAAAAAGTATTTGGGCTGGGCTCCCGGAATTCGTCTACGAGACGGCATGGAGCGGACGTATCATTGGATTCGCGAGGAGTATCTGAAGCTCCATCGCGGCGAAATCGTACGGACTTGAGCGGGGCGGTGCAGGAATCTTATGATTTCGGCAATTGGGGCCTAGTTAGGCGCGCCGATGCGGGTGCTTATTGTCGAACCTGATCTTACCGGTCATCACGCGCCGTATTTGCGCCACATGCTGTGTGGCCTCGCCGACCTGAACCAGGAAACCATCGTGCTGAGCTGCGCGGGTGCCTCGCAAGCGAAGCAGTATGGCATTCATTTACAAGATGTGACCGCGGGCGTCGAGTGGGATGAATCGCTCGAGCCGGGCTACGATTCGCCGCGCGCAATGCCGAAACTGTTTGAGACGCTCGAAGTGATCATGAAGCGTCGTCAGCCGGATCAGATTTGGATCCCCTATGCCGATCACGCGACCGTTCACTTGGGAATGCGGCGAATGATGCGGCGGGCGTTCGAGTGGCCACCAGGCGTCGAAGCCGAAGGGCTATTTTTTCGCGGTACGTTCGCTTATCCGGCGCCACATTGGCGAAAGCACGTGCGGCGGATCGCATCGCGGATGATGCTGCCGCGCGCGAATTGGGATGTTTTGCATTTTTTGGATTCAATTCCATACGAAATGATGTGCCGGCTGCATCCGGAACAGGCATCGCATTTCCGGTTGATGCCAGACCCCATTGAACCTGTGACGCCGATGGACCCGATCGACGCGCGGCGCGAACTGCAGATTCCAACGGACAGTAAATATGTTGGCTTTCTGGGCGTCCTTTATAACCTGGTCGCGGTCGACCTATTGTTGCGAGCGTTCCGAAAGGCAAAGCTCAAACCGGCCGACCGGCTGCTGTTGGCAGGGCCCATTAGCGACGCCGTCCGCGATCATATTCAGCAAAAGTATAGTGACTTGCTGCGCGCCAATCGCATCGTTCTGGTTGATCGTCATCTTAATCTGGATGAGGTCATGCTTGCCGTAATGGCGAGCGACGTGGTGTGTACCCCGGGCCCGTATCGTATGGGGTCTTCGAGTTTTGTAATTCGCGCCACGGCGGCCGGCAGGCCCGTAATAGTAGATGACTTCGGCTGGGCGGCCCAAACAGTGCGCCGTTTCAAGCTAGGTTGGCCCATCAATGTCTGGAACACCAAAGCCTTCGCGAAAACGCTCCAGTCGGCGTTTGCAAACGCGGGGATGCGGACCAAGTCACCCGCTATTGAGCGGTTCGTAAAATATCACTCAGCGGAAAATTTCAAAGCCCACTGGACCGCGCGGATTCGCGAGCGACAGGGATTGCCGCAGGATCCGAAGTATCTTTCGTGGTCGTGGGTGCTCGGTGAAAGCGGCGCCGTGCCCGTTTAGGCGTTCGCTGCTTCCGACATTAATTGGACCATCTGCTCCACGATCTGTGGCAGCGAATAGGTGAGCTTCGGCTTTTTACCGGAAACCTGTTCGATCATGTCGACGCATTCCAGCAAGCTTGCGGCATTTTGCTTTCCGCCACCCAGGTTGTAGACCTCACCAGGCCGAGGATTTTGAGCGAACTGCCAGAACGCGTTGATGACGTCGTGGCTGTGAATTTGATCGCGGACCTGCTTGCCCTTGTATCCAAAAATCGTGTAGGGCTTCTCCTTGAGCGCGGTCATGACCAAGTAATTCAAAAATCCATGCAGTTCGACGCCCGCGTGATGCGGTCCCGTGAGACAGCCGCCACGGAAAATACCGGTCTTCATGCCGAAGTACTTGCCATACTCTTGTGCGATCACATCGCCGGCTAATTTCGATGCGCCGAACAGCGAATGAAGTGTCCGGTCGACCGAAAAACTTTCCGCGATTCCATGCTCGTACTGTGGGTCGGCATAATCCCAGCGCGTTTCGAGCTCACACAAGGGAATGTGGTTGGGGCCATCGCCGTAGACCTTGTTCGTGCTCATGAGGATGAACACGGCTTCGGGCGTATGGCGGCGGCAGGCTTCGAGCAAATTCAGCGTGCCGCCGGCGTTGACGTCGAAATCATCGAACGGCCTCTTGGCAGCTAAGTCGTGACTTGGCTGGGCGGCGGCGTGAATGATGAGTTCAAATCGACCAGTTTCGACGAGCTGGTCGACTTTTTGTCGGTCCCGGATATCCAGCTCAACATGCTTAAACTTGGGGAACCGCTCCTGCAGACGGCGGCGATTTTCGGTCGTATCGCCCTGCGGGCCGAAAAAATCAGCCCGCATGTTGTTATCGATACCGGTCACCGGAAAGCCAAGTTCGTCGAAAAACGCGACGGCTTCTGAACCGATGAGACCACTACTACCAGTGACCAGGACTTGCATGATTCGATCCGCAGTTTTCTTCAAAACTCAATCTATTGATTATAGCTGCCGGCGGCAAAGCCCCGAACCAAGCTGGTGGGGCGCAATTAACACGCTCCGACAGAACGAAATAAGCCGCCGGCCATCAGATTGTGTGAAAGTAGTGTCCCTTTGCCGCACCGGTCCGATTTTATGATTTAATCGGCTGAAGTGGTGGCCAAATGCCCACATTGCTTGCAAACCATGCAAGCCCTTCTATATTGAAGGTCGGGTGAATCGCGTTTCGACGCCTTTCCTGGGGCTGCGTTGCTCCGGCCAGTTGCTTCGCGGCAAACGGCTGGCGGTTGTAGTGAATTTTGAATGACAATCGTCGCCTGAGCAATTCTTCCCCAGCGCCTTTTCAAAATTGATCGCGGCGCCGGTCAGCACGCAGTTGCGTATTGTGCATTGAGTGTCCACTATGATGCGGCGCAATTGTAGGGGCAATTTACGCCACCTTCGAACTTCAGGATTTCCATGCGGCCGGTAATGGACTCAGTTCGCGCGCTATTTGCTTCCACAGCGTTTTACGCTGCGGCGTGGGTCGTTGTCGGAGGCGTAGGCGGCTCGGCGCTTGCTCAATCGAACATGCCGAACATTGTGTACATCCTGGCGGATGACATGGGCCTGGGAGACGTCCGCGGCTACACGCCGACCTCGGAAGTCGATACGCCGAATATCGATCGTCTCGCAAGCGCCGGCATGATGTTCACGAACGCGCATTCGACGGATTCTGTTTGTACGCCGTCGCGGTACGGTTTGCTGACGGGTCAATACGTGTGGCGGACGCCATTTCAAAATGGTGTGCTCAATCCATTTGCTGGGCCAATTTTGAGTTCATCGACGCTCGATCTACCGCAGATGCTCAAGCAAAGCGGCTACAGCACGGCCATGTTCGGCAAATGGCACTTGGGGGAAACTTTTGCGACCACGGATGGAAAGGCGCCGTCCATAACCGGGAGCAATGTCGATTTCACAAAACCTATTACGGATGGCCCGCTCGACCGCGGATTCGATACCTTCCTGGGACTTGATGGCAGCGCGAACTATCCGCCGTTTGCATTTATCAATGGGCGACAGACCGTCGGCAGCGATCTGACGACACCCACCGTGCCGACCGGGCAAGTCAAGGGAAACCCGATCGACGCCAGCAACCTTCCCGGACCGATTGCGCCAGGTTTTAATACATCACAGACGCTGCAAACCCTGACGACTGCGACAAGCAACTACATCAGCTCGAAAGCGAATAGCGGAACGCCTTTTTTCACGTACTTCGCTTTGAATGCTCCGCATGCCCCGATTACGCCGCCAGCCAGCGCAAACTCGGGATACACGGGTCCGAATGCGGCCTATGCGAACTTCGTTAATTCGGTCGATCAGGCAGTAGGGCAAGTTTTGGATACGATCAACGACCCGAACCACGATGGTGATACGTCAGACAGCATTGCCAATAACACGCTCATCGTATTCACAGCAGATAATGGCGCCTCGAAGGATTTTTCATTTGCCGATTCCCCCGGAAAGATCAACGGCGTGCCTTTGCGAGGCGATAAAAACACGATTTATGAAGGCGGCATGCGGGTTCCGTTCGTGGCGCAGTGGGCTGGTCACATTCCAACAGGGGCAGTGAACAATCACCCGATCGAACTGAACGATTTCATGGCGACAGCCGCCGCCATCACCGGCACCACGCTGCCGTCGACCGCCGCGCAAGACAGCGTCAACATTCTGTCCGAGCTTCTGGGCACGGCCACCACACCGGTGCGGCCAATCAGCGTCGAACATTCTACGAATGGTTCGTTCGCGATTCACCAGGTCGATTCCGCGGGAACCGAGTGGAAGCTGTGCTTTACCTCGGGCGACGGAACGACCGCCGATACCAACAAATACGACCCGACCCAAAAAATTACCGACTTCACGAAAGTGCAACTCTACAATCTGACGGCCGACCCTGGCGAGCAAACCAACCTGCTGAGCGGGGGAGGATTCGCGGGCGCGCAACAGAAAGCGCTGCAACTTCAGAAGTACATGCAGACTTACATTTATGCTGGCCGCAGCGCGAATATCCCCAAAAAGACCATCGTAAATGGATCCTCAACCGAGCTCGGAGAATCAACGATGCTAGTTGATTTCGGCGCCAATACGCAACAAACCACGCAACAGGGCATCACTTGGAACAACTTCTACGGCCAACCGTACCTTGACCCGGCGATTACGAAAGGGCTATACGATCAAGGGGGAGGTTACACGGGCATTGTAATGCAGTCCAAATTTATGAATCCCGGCGGCTCGACCGGCGTAAGTGATCCGGCACTCAATTACGACGGCCCCTACCCTAGCCAACTGGCTGGCATCTCCGCCGATGCGCTCCGCGACGGTTTCTACGTTCAGGATGGAAATTCTGTGGTCATCACCTTGAGTTCATTGGATGCCCACGCGACCTACGATTTCCAGTTCTACTCGGGCGCGAAAAACTTCCTGTCTTACACCCTCTTCACGGCCAATGGCAGCAATGCCGGCCAGGACAGCATCTCAGCGCCCAACAAGAATTCGACCCAGGTCGCGAACATTGATGGCATCACGGCCGATCAATTCGGTCAAATCACAATTACGGTCGAAGGCCGCCAGCCGGACGGTTCGCTGCAAAACCCCAATGTGCAATTCGATGCGGGCGGCCAAATTAACTTCATGCAGATCGTTGAACATTTGCAGTTCATTCCGGGCGACTATAACGGCGACCGCATTGTCGATTCAGCAGATTACGCCGCGTGGCGCGACGCCTACGGCGCGACGGGCAACAATCCGGCCGATGGAAACCACGATGGTGTCGTCGACATGCAAGATTATCTTCTTTGGCGATCGACGATGCTGTCTGAGTCGATTGGCGGCGGGTCATCGATTGGCGGCGTCACGTCGCTGGGCGGCGGACCAAATGCTTCTTCCCAACCGATCCCAGAACCAGGCGTGGCTGCTCTGGCAACCTTGGCAGTTTTAATTTGCGGCGGCTTACGGGGCCGTCGGCAACGGCCTTCCGTGGCCAAAACCCATTTGGCCTAACCAGCCGCGCCGCACTTCTTTACATTGTTCGCAGTGCTCCTTCGATGAGGCATCGTTCGAACCCCAGGAATCGCCATCGTGCGTTTGCGACAATTCCTCGGTCAAACCCGCCTGGCGATGAATTTCGTCCTTGGTCGCCAGAAAATGGTCAAAGGCGTGACCAGCTATGACGATGACGTGTGGATCGTCTCCTACCCAAAAAGCGGAAATACCTGGACGAGGTTCTTAATCGCCAACCTGGTTGCAGGCGGCGAAGGCGTCGATTGGTCGAACATCGAACGCCGAGTGCCTGATATTTATCAGGGGCGGGACACGCAGTATCAAGATCTTCCCCGGCCGCGCTATTTCAAAAGTCATGATGCCTACCGGCCCGAATATCGCCGTGTGGTGTGCATCGTGCGCGACCCGCGCGATGTGGCCGTCTCTTATTTTCATTTCGTGAAAAAACTGCGGCAGATTCCCATTGAGGCGACAACTGACGACTTTATGGATACGTTTATCGCCGGACGAATCGATCCCTACGGAAGTTGGGGTGAAAACGTTGGCAGCTGGCTGGGAGCGCGCCGGGGTTCCAACGATTTTATCGTCGTGCGGTATGAAGACTTGATGGAGAACACAGAGCTGCAACTCAAAAGAGTCGCTGAAATGCTGTCTTTGCCCGCGGATCAAGCCGCCTTGCGGCGAGCTGTGGAAAATAGCCGTGCCGACCGCATGCGCGAGATGGAAGCCAAGCAGCGCGATCAGCACAAAGACCTCAAAACGGGCCGTTCGGATATTCCATTCGTTCGAGCCGCCAAAACCGGGCAATGGCAAACCGCTTTGACCCCGGAAAATGCCCGGCAAATTCAAGCTGCCTGGGGTCCGGTCATGAACGAGCTAGGATATAGCAGCGTTTGATTCGCGATTTTGGCGTCTTAACGACGCTCGGCCGCAGTTGGAAATCTGCCGTGAGCACGAACACCGCGAACACTGAAAATCGCGAGCAAGGGCTTCCGGCCGCGGGGCTGGGAACGCACTCGGCTCGCGCGCTGGTGTATTTTTTCGGCTGCTCCACTGCTTCGAAAGTGATCGGGTTTTTAGCTCAGCTCGTCCTGCTCTACTTGCTTGGCCGGCAGGATTTCGGCGTCGTTACGCTAGCCTGCACGATCACGGCGTTCATCCAGGTAATCGCCCAGAACGGCGTCCAAGAGGTTCTCATCCGGCAACGAACGTTTCGCTTGTGGGCCGTTCCCGCGTTCTGGTTGGCGCTCGCGCTAGGCGTAGTTAGTAGCGTCCTCGTTCTGCTGGGCGCACCCTTTGCCGCCTGGATGTACGCCCGTACGCCCGAAGTGCACGCGCAGCTTTTCTGGTCGCTCATCATATTGGCCCCGTCGCCGTTGGGATACGCGTTGATGGTAGTCCCGCAGGCGCAACTGCTGCGCGAGTTGCGATTCCAAACGCTTGCTACGATCAACCTGATCTTATTCACGCTGCAAAACGTGCTCACCGTCGTCTTCGCCGCCCTTGGCTTCGGCGCCTACAGCTTCGTGTGGCCGATGACGATTTCGGTTCTTATTACCATGGCAATCTTTTGGTGGTGGGTTCGCCCACACTGGGCGCCGCGGCCACAGATAAGACGCTGGAGATACATGCTCAGCGATTCAACATCGCTGCTCGTTGGCGAATATGGCCGGCTGGTGGTCGATCAATCCGATTACGTACTGCTCGGTTTGTTTACGACCGTACCGCTCGTGGGCATTTACACGGTCGGTTATCGCGTGGCGATCCAGGCCTTGCAAATGATCATGACGAACATGGCCAGCATCCTGTTTCCGACGTTCATGAAACTTGCCGATCGGCCACAGAAGCAGCTCGACGCGTTTATCAACGTGCAGCGAATACTTACGACTATCGGCGTCAGCAGTTGTCTGTTGCAGGCGGCCGTGTCGGAGCCGTTTGCGAAATTTGCCTTTCCCAGCGGCAAATGGGACCCGTCGATTGTTGTGATGCAGGTGCTGAGCATCGGCATGGCAACGCGGATGGTCGGCGGCGCGGCCTCGGCGCTGATGAAGTCCCAGGGCCGGTTCCGAATCATTCGCCTGTTTTACTGGCTCCATGCGTTGACTCAAGTCGCACTGCTTACATTGGTCCTTAGCCTCGGCGGCGAAGTGCTCGGCGTATCCGTCGTTGTCGGTGTCCTGGCGGCGCTCGCCGGACCGCTGTGCTTCTATCTCGCCCTTCGCTGGACAGGCAACGGCTGGAGAACAGTCGCCGACGTAATGACGCGGCCCACCATTTGTGGATCGATTTCCGTCGGCGTCGCGTGGATGCTCGGGCTGATGATGGATAGAAACGGGTACAGTTACCTTTCGCAACTGATCGTGATCACCGCTGTCGCAGTGGCCTTGAATATGTTGCTAGCCTGGGCGTGGATGCGGCCGGTTTGGGACGACTTTTGGCTGCGAGTTAAGCGATTGCTACCGGGCCGGGCCATGGCTTGAGCAGCGTGCGTACCCCATATTTCGCGGTTCGTCGATAAGATTCTTAGACGAAAACCGCCGTCCCGATTTCTGGCAAATTGGTCTATAATTGCCGCCACGCGCGGCTGCTCTGCGTATCTGCTGCGTCGCGCATTTGATCAATTTTCCGGTGCTTGTGTCATGGACGACCAATCAACTTCGTCGGCAATCGCGTGGCCCGTGACTTCGGCCGCCGAGGCCAAGACCCGACGCATCCTCATCGTACGCATGACGGCGTTCGGCGATGTGGTACACGGCATCCCCGTGGCATGCGCGCTGCGGCGCGAATTTCCAGATGCCTTTCTGGCTTGGATCGCAGAAGGCCGCGCCGGCGATGTACTGGAAGGACATCCGGCCCTGGACGCATTGATTCGCGTACCGCGACGGTTCTGGAAATCGCCGCGTGAGATTCGACAAATGCGCCGGCGGTTGCGAGAACTGAATTTCGATCTAGCGATTGATCTGCAGTGCTTGACCAAGAGCGCGATGACTGCCTGGCTGAGCGGCGCAAATCGCAGAATTGGCCGCGCTGGCGTCGAGGGGCGCGAGTTAAGCCGCGTCTTTAACAACGAACTTGTGGATGCCGGCGGCGCGCATGTGATCGAGCAGTACCTGAGCATGCTCAAGCCACTGGGAATCGTAGCGCCCGCGGTCGAGTTCGATTTGCCGGAAGCAGCAGCCGACGCCGCAATGGCCGACAAGTTCCTGCGCGCGAATGGCCTGGTGGGGCATCGCTTCGCGGTATTGAATCCCGGAGCGGGCTGGCCGTCGAAAATCTGGCCCGCAGAACGATACGGCGAGCTCGCGACTTACTTGTCGCACAAGCTCGGGCTGCGCAGCATTGCCGCTTGGGGTTTGCCGAGTGAAATGCCGTTGGCGGAAGCAATCGTTGCGGCGAGTGGCGGAGATGCGCTACTGGCTCCCCCCACTTCGATGCTCGAGTTGGCGTCGCTTTGCCGTCGTGCCGCGATCTTTGTCGGCTCGGATACGGGTCCCATGCACCTGGCCGTTGCCGTCGGCACACCGGCGATCAGCATGCACGGCCCCAGTCGCGCCGACTGGTGCGGCGCCTATGGTCCGCTGAATATTCGGATGCAAGTTCGCTACGAAGCCGGGTCGTCCATGGAACGCCGCCGCGCCGACGACTCGGCGATGCGGGCGATTAGTGTCGAAATGGTCCAGCACGCCTGCGATAAGATACTCAGCTTGCACGCCGCACGCAAATGCGGTTAGCGGAGTTTTGTAAGGCAACTCTGTACGAAAGGATTCTTAAATGCGCTTCCGCACGTTCGCAATTTGTATTCTGGCGGTAACAGCCATTAGTTTCGCCACCCTCGCGGCAGCCCAGTCGCTCGACGGTACCTGGGATATTGTCGCCGTGACCGATAACGGGCGCGTCGTCTCGCCGGCCGATGTGCAGCTTAATTACGCCGCGGACAGCCGGGTGGTGATCAGCGGCCAACAAGTCGAGTTGGTCGTGCCGATGACCTATCAACACAAGCGGTTGCCGTTTGCAGTCGACACCTCGCAAAGCCCGATGGCGTTCGATCTCGCCGGCGCGGAAAAGACGGGCGGACGCGGTATTTTTTTGGCCGGCAAGGACTCGCTAGTCCTGTGCCTCTCGGGACGCAACCAGGGCCGACCGACGACATTCGCCTCGCTACCGGGTTCGGGCAACTTGCTCGTTTCGCTACGGCGGGCCACGGAAAACGTCGCGTCGTCTTCCGATCGGCCGAACACCGCTCCGAGCTATCAGGACGAGGAACTGCGCCAAATGCTCGTCGGCACGTGGGGACACCAGGACGCCGACTCGGTCCACTACATTACGCTCGGTAACGACGGCACCGTGAACACCACTGATACGTGGAAGGACCAGTTCAAGCAACTGTTTCACCAGGACGTCCATTCCAAAGGCAAATGGCAAGTGCGCAACCAGGTGGTGACCATCATGATCGAGTCTTCGTCGGACAGTGAGCGCACCGGCCAAACCGGCTCGTTTCGCGTGCGTTCGATAACTGGCAGCGAGCTCGTGGCCGTGGATTACGACGGCACGGTGCGCCAGGAATGGAAGGCGCCGCAGTAGACTAAGCGGCGACGCGCAAACCAGTCCGGCTGATTGCGGGATTCTCATCGAGCACGCGCTCGTAGACTCGCTCGAGCGTGTGAATGAAGCGTTCCCAACCGAAGATCCCCACCGCTCGAGCGTAGGCGGCACGCCCCATGCGCGTGGCATAGCTGCGGTTCGTGAGAAGCGTGAGTAGCGCCTCGGCCAGCGCGGCGCTATCGCCGACTGGAATTAAGAGGCCCGTTTCGCAGTCGGCGATCGATTCGGGAGCGCCGCCCGCCAGGCAACCGATGCTCGGCTTTCGCGCGAGCGCCGCTTCTGCATACGCCAGCGCGCACGGTTCGCGGCGCGAGGGCAACGCCATTACGTCGATCGCATTCATGAGATTCGCCACGTCGCGTCGGAAACCGAGAAAGCGAATATTGGACATGACCCCGGTTCGCTCGGCGAGCAGCTGCAATTCATTCCAAAGTGCGCCTTCGCCGACGATCCAGAACTGCGCTTTGGGCAGTTGGCGGAGGACTGTCGGAATCGCTTCCAACAACTCACGGTGCCCTTTTTTTGGCGAGAGGTGCGCAAACGTTCCGATTACTGGCGTGTCTGCTTCGGCGCCCAATTCGGCGCGGACCAACAGCGGATCGCGGGTCGCGTAAAAGTCGTCCGGCGAGATCGCGTTGTGCAGCACTGTAAACCGTTCCGGCGGAATGCCTTGGTTCACCAGATCCTGCTTGACTGCGTTCGAAGCGGCGATCAAATGCGATTGATGCCGGTGCCAACAGGCTGACGTAAACCCTTGCACGTGCCCGATCGAGGGCGGTCCGCCCGAGCGTTCCAGCCATCCGCTCCACCAACTGGCGGTGGAAAGCGTTGATTGCACGATGTCTGCACGGTGGCGCCGAGCAATCTGTGCAATTACAGCCAGCGACGTAGGGTTAAACTTCCCAGAGATGCGGCGCGAGATCGGTTCCAGACCCATCCGCCGCATTTCTCGAATGGCCGGGCTGCCGGTCTTCACGAGCGTTTCGACTGAATGCCCTCGCGCTTCCAGGCGGGCCGTCATCCGAACGAGCTGCGTTTCCGCACCGGACATCCGCGACGGCGTGATCACTTGCAGCACGCGACGCGGCGTTCGAGTTCTGCCATTGAGAATGAGCATGTCGAAAAGATTTCGTTGCGGCGTTTAACCGGCCAACCGTGGTTGAGCGCGATACAGATAAGGGTTCAGAGTCGGGTCGTTGTACATTTTCATCTGCCGGTAGAGCTTCAACTGCTTGCGACCGGCGCAGATGTCTTCCAGCAACTCGGTTAACGAGCGGGCTACGTCCGCATGCTGCATGCGACAACGCGTGAGCCGTGATCGCACATTCTGGCGATGCGCGTCATCGGCCCCGTGGCGGGTCATTTGTTCCTCGAGGTGATAAATACGTAGGGCCATCACCGAGAGGCGATCAATCGCGGCGCCCGGCGTTTCGGTGTTTGTCCGAGCATCCAGGTTCACCGTCACGCCGGCGTCATCGAGAACTTGGAGCAGTGCTTCATCGATGCGTTCGATCCAGTCGTTGCGCTGCTGATTAAAGCGATCGATGACACGTTTCACCTCCGCCACGCGCGTATCGGAAACGTCGGGACTACGGGCAATATCCTCTTCGTGCCACAGCAAGAAATTGAATTGGTGCTGCTGACAGATCGTGGACAACAACCCAGTGTGGGGGTTATCCGGCGGCATGGCGTGCCAGCGTTCGACCGTGACTGCATGAAGTTCGGTAATCTGTCGAACGAGATCGCGCGGGTCGGGGAGCATCATTGAAAATCCGGCGTGGAGTTGCGTCAGGCGAGTCCGGGATGTTACGTTTCGCACTAATTCCCGACAAGACACGTTCCGGAGTTCGATTTCGGCATTAAATCGTGCGAAATTCGACTCCAATGGCCGAGCACATCCTCGTAGAATGACAGCATGAGAAACGATTTGCGATCGGTCACGATGATTCTCGGTGGACTAATGCTTGCAAGTGCGAGCCACCTTGCGATCTCTGGTGTGTTGTTTGCCGAGGATTCAAAACCTGCTCAGCCGGCCACGAACCCGCTCAACGCGCAGCGAGCTTACGGTTACTTAAACGATATCTGTGCGATTGGCTCCCGGATGAGTGGCTCGCCGGGAATGGCAAAGCAGCAAAAGCTGCTTCAGGAACACTTTGAAAAGCTTGGCGCCAAGGTGAGCTACCAGGAATTCCTGGCCAACAATCCGCTCGGCGGAGCAAAGGTGCCGATGGCGAACATGCTGGTGGAATGGCATCCCGAGCGCAAGGATCGAATTCTGCTCGTAGCGCACTACGACACGCGACCCTTGCCCGATCGCGATCTCGATCCAGTGAAACGAAAATCGGGAACGTTCATCGGAGCGAATGATGGCGGCAGTGGCGTCGCGGTAATGATGGAGCTGGGCAACTTCATGCCCAAGCTCGAAGGCCCGGTCGGCGTCGATTTCTTGCTCGTCGATGGCGAGGAATTGGTTTACAACGATCCTCGCGATCCGTACTTCCTAGGCAGCAGTTGGTTCGCGAAGAAGTACGCCGAAAAACCACCGGAGCACAAATATCGTTCGGCTGTTGTGTTGGATATGGTGGGCGACGCCGATCTGCAAATCTATCAGGAGAAAACCTGTACCGCTTGGCACGAGTCGCGACCGATCGTCAAAGAAATCTGGGGAACCGCTCAAAAGCTAGGGGTTAAGGAGTTCATTCCGAGTGTTGGCTATCAGGTGCGCGACGATCATTTGCCGTTGCGCAACACGGCCAAAATTCCAACCTGCGAAATCATCGACTTTGATTACCTGCCATGGCACACGTCGAGCGATACGCCGCAACATTGTTCGGGCTCTTCGCTCGCGAAAGTCGGCTGGGTTATTTATGAATGGCTAAAGGGCCAAGAATCGGCTCCCACGACAGCAGGAGTAGGAGCAGCGGAGGTGGGAAACTGACGCCACTGCACACCGAGCGGCCCTTCCAATATGATCGCAACGTACATTGTCTCGCTGTTGCTGATTGGGCTCTCGGGCGCACTGCTCGACATGCACCGGCGAAGTTGGCGCCGGGCCCAGGCGGATGCCGAGCTTTCCCCCGCTAATCGGCGATTTGCACTCTCGCAGTATCGCCGCCGGATGCAAGCCAGCGGCATCATCGGTGGTCTGGGCGTCGCGGTTGCCTGCGAGCCGCTCATTCCGCACGAGCCCGTGTCGTTCGTCCTATACCTGGCTTCAATCCTCGGCGCCTGCGTGGCGATCGTCGTTCTGGCCACAATTGATGCTTGGTCGACGCGTCAGCATTTTTCCCGAATAAGCTGCGAACATTTAGCAATTCAAGCGAAGCTCACGCGCGAGATGCGCGAAGCTCACGCGGCAAAGGACGTGCCGGAGTCAGCCGGCAAATGATCGACCCGTTTCGCCTCGCGGTCGCCATCATTCCGCTGGCCGCCTACTTGTTCGTGATCGGCTTGATCAACGCACGCCGGCGACCGTTTCTTACTTCCGGCGGCTGCGACCTTACCGCCCTCGGCCTATCGATTTCCGGGCTGCTGTTCATCGGGCCAATGGAATTGTTGCGCCCGGATTCTGCGACGCGGTCCTTCGGAAACTACATCTGGTTATTTTTGCTTTGCTTTTACTGGTTGGGTCTGCTGCTGACAGCCCTCCTCGCGCGGCCGCGGCTGGTCGTTTACAACATCAGTGCCGAAGAACTGCACCCCATGCTAGCGCAACTGGCCGCACAGTTGGATCAATCGGCGCGCTGGGCCGGAAACCAGCTCTCGATGCCGACGATCGGCGTGCATCTGCATATCGATCGGCTCGACCTTATGCGCAACGTGTCGCTCGTTTCGAGCGGCGGCCGGCAAAGCCTCGAAGGCTGGCGGCGCGTCTCGCACGAATTGTCTAAACCCCTGCGCAAGGTTCGCGTCAAAGCAAATCCCCGCGCGCTTGGATTTCTGCTGCTCTCTGCGGCATTGTTGGCGCTGTCGCTCGCGCATTTATGGCTGCACCAAGCGGCGTTATTGCAGGGCCTGCACGAAGTTTTCGCGTTTTAAAATCGCGTTCGATGACGCGCGCCGATTACTCGCGGTCGATGACATCGCGGCGGAGCTTATCTGAGAGATAGATCGCGTCGCCAAAGCGAAGCTGCCCGACGCCGCTCGCAGAGTGCATTTCGTACAAGTTCAGTAACGTAAAACCGCGCCCGGCCAAAAAGGCGGACAGCTCGTGGAACAGTACGCCGCCTTCGTAATGCGGCACAAATGTGACCTCGCTAAAAATCAGTGAAATCTGGCCAGAAGCGAGCGCCTTTTCGGCGCCCTTGAGCGCCGCTAGCTCATTTCCCTGAATATCCATCTTGAGAATTTGTGGAACGCCGAGTTTGTTCTTCTCACAGAATTCATCCACAGTGGTTGTCGGCACGCTGATTTTCTTTTCGGTCGCAGCGGCCGTTGGAAAATATTGATGTCCTGTAGTAGGTCGCGGCAACAATGAATTCGTTTCCGGCAAACCATTGACGTGAAACGTGGCTTCCCCTGTTTGCGAGGAAACAGCCGCGTTGACGACGTGGATCCGCTTTTCCCCGGCAAACCGCGCGGCGAGGGCCCCGTACGATGGTGGGAAAGGTTCGAACGCATAAATGTCGGCGGCAGGGAACATCTGGCCATATTGGGCGGCTGCCTCGCCGTGAAAAGCACCGATATCGAAAATCAGCGAACAGGGAATCGTTCGCAGCAGTTCGCGTTGGACAACGTAGGGGTCGCTCACCAAAGGCCGATAACGGCGGATATCGCACCCGGCGCGACGCGCCAGAGTTCGAATGAGACTGCCTAGTTGCGCCATAATGCAAATCCCACGACCAGCAAAGTATTCTTCCCGTCACCGCGTTGTCAGCACACGGTTGCCGCCGATTCTAACAGCTTTCGCACGGGGCAACCAATCAACTGGCCGCCGGCTCGGGCTTGCCGTCCGCTTCGCACTCGAACGCGATGCGAAAGGCCTGATAGCCGCTCGCCAGCTTTTCGCCGTAGATCGTACGCAGCTCGCTCTGCAAAGCGACAGCCGTGGGAAACCCATCGGGAATCGCGTCGGCATCTGTGAGGCAATTAACGTCCACGGCCTCGACAAGCGTGATCCGAATGTACCCGACGCCCGGAATATAACTCCGCTGCCCCGTCCGCATGTGGCGGAACTTCCAGAGTCGGATCGTCTGCGTTTTTTCCCCGGCGCGGATTGCCGGCAGAAATTTTTTCTTAAACAATAGCATCGGCCGCGATCCGATTCGGGACAGACGTGCGCGCCGGGGCCGAGCCTGGCGCCCGAGCGTCTCCCCCCGTGAAAAACAAGGAATTCTGTACGTTACCCACGGCCCATGTGCCCTTGCAAGCCGTCGTGGCAACCTTATAATCCGAGGTACGCAATTTGATGGGCTGCGGCGAGACTTTTCGGCCACGGCTAGTCGCGGGTGTAGCTCAGTTGGTAGAGCACGACGTTGCCAACGTCGTTGTCGTCGGTTCGAATCCGATCACCCGCTCTTTGGGAGCTAATAGCCGTTAGCTCTTAGCTATTAGCCAGATTGAGACAAAAGTCCTGTCTGGCTACCAGCTAAAAGCTAATAGCTAAGAGCTCATACTTGGCCCGCGCTTTTGGGTATACAAAGGGCGCGGGCCGTTTTGCTTTAAGCGCATTTTTTTGGGGTGACCAGGCACATGGCCCGCAAGCGACCGGAAGATAAAGAAGAAGTTGAAGACCAGGAAAGTTCGGCCGCCGTGGCTGTAGAAGGCGAGGGCGAAGAGAAAAAAGACGAACCGTTGACTCTCGACGTCCAGGTCGCCAGCCCGAGCGCCTGTGAACGCCATGTGACCGTCACGATTTCTCGCGACGACATCGAGCGCTATTTCGATGATGCGTTCAGCGAAATGATGCCAACCGCCGCCGTGCCGGGCTTCCGCTCCGGCCGAGCGCCGCGCAAAGTCGTCGAGCATCGGTATCGCGATGAAGTCTCGGATCAAGTGAAGAGCGCACTGCTGCTCGATAGCCTCGAGCAAATCAGCGAAGAGCAACGTTTCACGGCGATTAGCGAGCCCGACTTCGATCTGGAAGCCGTCGAGGTGCCGAAAGATGGGCCGATGACGTTCGAGTTCACGATCGAAGTTCGACCTGAATTCGAAATGCCGAAGTGGAAGGGCCTCAAGCTCAATCGGCCCGTGCGCGAGTTCTCCGATGCCGATGTCGATGAACAACTCGAACAAATGCTTGCCCGCTACGGGCAGCTAGTGCCCATCGAAGGCGAGGCGACCGAAGGCGATTACATTTCGGCGAATATCATCTCGACTGTCGACGGGAAGCAACTCGCCCGCGAGAGCGAGACCGTGCTGCGAATTCGTCCCACGCTCAGCTTCCGCGACGCGAAGCTCGAAGGTTTCGCCAAATTGATGAAGGGCGCGAAGGAAGGCGACACGCGCAAGGCGGAAGTCACGCTCAGCAAAGATGCGCCCAACGCCGATCTGCGCGGCAAGAAGATCGACGTCGAATTCGAAGTGCTGGGCGTCAAAAAGTTGAAGCTGCCGGAACTGACCGAAGAGTTTTTGCAGGAAATCGGCAACTTCGGCACCGAAAAAGAGCTGCGCGATGCGATTCACAAGAATCTCGAGCGGCAAATGGAATATCAACAGCAGCGGATCGCCCGCACCCAGATCTCCTCGCTGCTCACCAAGAGCGCGGATTGGGAATTGCCGAAGGGCCTGCTGCAACGCCAGAGCAGCCGCGAGCTCGAACGGGCCGTTATGGAGCTTCGCCGCAGCGGCTTCAGCGAGGCTGAAATTCGCGCCCGTGAAAACCTATTGCGGCAGAACAGCACCACCAGCACGGCCAACGCTTTGAAGGAGCACTTCATCCTCGAACGAATCGCCGAAGAAGAGAAGTTCGACGTCGAAGAAGGTGATTACGACAAGGAAATCTTCCTTATCGCGGCCCAAAGCGGCGAATCTCCCCGGCGCGTGCGGGCCCAGCTCGAAAAGCGCGGCTTGATGGACGTGCTCCGCAATCAAATCATCGAGCGCAAGGTGCTTGAACTCGTGCAATCGGAAGCCAAGTTCAACGACGAACCATATCAACCTGAAAAGACGGACACGGAGGCCATTTCAATCGCGGCAGGCGGCGGCACGGGGGCCGAAATTCCGGAAGTGACGGAGGAAAAGGCCGAGGCCAAGGAAAAAGACGTCAAGGAAAAGAACAAAGAGAAGAAAGAAAAGTAGGCCCTCTCGTTACCAGGCAGGCCAAGGATGGCCGGCAATCGAGCCGCTCGTTCTTCGATTTTCGGCGCTGACGCCGAGCGATTGTCCACGTAGATTGGGCGTAATTCCGCGGGTCTACTGCGCGCCTCTTGACGTTTGCATCCGCTTACGAAGGATTCTGCTATGAGCATAAACAGTTTTGAAGCCGATTTTTCGGGGGGCCGCATCTCGGCCCAAGCGATGCGCGACTACCAACGGCAACGGCAGATGACGCTGGGCGACCTGCTGTTGGAAAACCGCGTGATCTTCCTGCAGGGCGAGATTTACGACGGCAACGCCAACGAGCTTGTAATGAAGCTGCTGTACTTGCAGAGCGAAAATCGTCGCAAGGACATTCACTTTTACATCAACTCTCCCGGCGGCAGCGTGAGTTCGACACTTGCAATCTACGACACGATGCAAATGATCTCTTGCCCGGTCGCCACGTACTGCGTGGGCCTCGCAGCAAGTGGCGGCGCGGTGCTCCTCGCCGGCGGCGCTAAAAGCAAACGATTCGCGCTGAAAAATGCCAAGGTGATGATTCACCAACCGCACGGCGGTGTCGGTGGTCAGGTTTCGGATATTGAAATCCAGGCCAACGAGATTCTCCGCACGCGGGCCGCGCTCAATGAAATTCTGGCGAGTCATTGTGGCAAAACTGTTGAAGAAATCGGCAAGGCCTGCGACCGCGACTACTATATGACTTCCGAGGAAGCCAAAGCGTTTGGAATCGTCGACGATATTCTCCTGAAGCAACCCGTGCCGGAGGGGGAAGAAGAAGATTGATTGCCGATAGGCGATTGCGGATCAATTTCGACACTGAATCCGCTTCCGCAATCCGAAGTCCAAATTCGAACGACTTTATCGCGTCACAAATCACCAATTCGAAACAAAATACCATGCCCCTAATCCCTTACGTTATCGAAAAGAGCGGCCGCGAAGAGCGGGCGATGGATATCTACAGCCGCCTGTTGGCCGACCGCATCGTGATGCTCGGCTCGGCGATAAATGACGACGTGGCCAACAGCCTTGTCGCGCAGCTGCTGTTTTTGCAATCGGATGACCCGAAGGCGGACATCCACCTGTACATCAACTCCCCCGGCGGCAGCGTAACGGCCGGTCTGGCCATCTACGACACGATGCAATTCGTATCGTGCGACGTGGCCACTTATTGCATCGGCCAGTGCGCCTCGATGGGTGCAGTCCTACTCGCCGCTGGGGCCGAAGGCAAACGCCACGCGCTGCCGAACAGCCGAATCATGATTCACCAACCTTCCGCGGGCATGGAAGGCACGGCCGAGGATATTCTCATCCACGCGACCGAGTACAAGAAGACTAAGGACCGGCTCAACCGAATTCTCTTCAATCACACCGGCCGCTCGCTGGAACAGATTGAAAAGGACACGGACCGCGACAAATTCATGTCCGCCGACGAGGCGCTCGAATACCGCCTCATCGATAAAGTCGTCACCAGCCTCTCGACCTCCAAAGCCGTTAAGGCCTCGTAGTGCTGGCTCTGCCTGCATGAGGGCAGCAGAAGTTCCGGCGATTGTTACGCAGGCGCGCACGCGAACGCCCGCTAGCAGTCCTTCGGCTTGACGCTGGCGCGGCGATTTTCTATTTAATGCCGCGAGTTTTCGGCCAGATTCGCCGTGCTCGTCTTTCGGCGATGTCTCATCGGAACGTGCCTTGCTTCTAAGTTCGCATACTAAGCGATCGCTACGCGCAATTTCCGCGGGTGTCGCTGCGCTCTTACTTCCACTGGCGATCTTAACTGGCTGCCAAAGCAACTCCGAGCGCGACCTCATTGCGCGCGACCGGCGGATGCAAGAAGATCAAATCTACGCGCTGCAGGATTACATCAACCAATATCAGCGACTCCTGTGTCAGTATCGTTCTGAAAATGCGTCGCTGAAGCGTCGGTTGTCCGAGAATTACACTCCGATCGAGCCGCAGTCCGCGGAACCGCAACCAGCGCCGCTTCGCGCTGCCGCCCCGCTGCCGAAAAGCGCACCTCAGTTCCAGCCGCCTGAAACGCCAGGCGTCAAGCAACAGCAACCGACGACTACGCCCTTGCCAGACGCCACCACGCCGGACGTACCGCCGCTCAAAACCACAACCGACGATTCGGCGAATCGAAGTTCCGATCAAGCTGCTGCGGATGAGCGACAGTCCGATCCTGGGTCCGCTGTGCGCCAGGCTTCCTACGATGAGCCAGTTCCGCCACCTCGAGTTCGCGCAGAAGAGCACGAGGGAAATGCCTTGCGTGGCGCAAGATCTGGTGCAATGAACGAGCTGATGATTTCCGGCGAAGTTGTTGCCAACCCTGCAGGTGGTCCACGGCTGATGGTCGACGTCGTGCCGTTTGACTCGAATGGCGAGATACAACCATTCGACGGTACCGCATCGATCATGCTCCTCGAAACGGGCGCAGATGGAAAACAGTGCAACCACGGCCGCTGGGACTTCAACTCGGGCGATGTGCGTGCGGCCACCAACACGGCGACTGGCAAACCCACGCTGCGCTTTTACGTCGAACTGCCGTCCGGCGTGAATGTAAACGGGCCGGTGCAGTTGTGGGTCCGTCTCATTCCTCAGAATGGAAACAAGCTGCTTACGCACGCGACCGTCGAAATCACGAAGCCCGGCGCGTTTTCGTCGCGTCTGCAGAAATCCGAATTACCAGCGACAGATGTGGTTGCGGCGACTTACGACGAGCCGTCGTCGGCAGCGACGCCAACGGAAGAAGTGGCAACTTCGAATGTCGAATCGGCTTGGGTCGTCGCCCAACCGGGCAAGCCAGCGAATTTGCCGCCGGAAACCAGCGACACAACTGGGGCCGGCGGGTGGCGCGCCTCCACGCAGGCCATGCCGGCGATCGTCTCAACGAGCATCGAGGCGACACCCACTGCGTCGAATTCGCCGCCGCCGATCGAACCGCGCGAAGCGGCGCCGGCGCCATCCGCCCCCGCAAAGCGATCGGGCTGGTCTGCGGACCGATCCAGCGATTCGGCCCGAAAAGACATCGCCCGCCCCAGCTGGTCCGCCACACGTTAATTGGAATAGCCACACGTTCCGGCTCGCAATTTCTCGGCCGCTGCGCAGGTTGTACGTCTCGCTGGGCTCACTTAAACTCGACGTGATGCCCACCGCTGAGCCCCTTTCGATCACAAAACGCTCCGAGCGGTTGAACGTAGCAGACCGTCTCGCGGAAATAGCGCGAACGATGCCCGAGGCGATTGCGATCGTCAGCCCGCGTCGCGCATCTCCCACCTCCCATCAATTGCAGCAGGGCAGATCGGGAACCGCTTACTCAACGGCAACGTTCGCCGAGCTCGATGCCAGCGCCACACGCATCGCCCGCGGTTTCACCGCCTGGGGAGTTCCACCAGGCACGCGACTTGCGCTCTTGGTGCGACCAGGTATCGAATTCGTGGCGCTCGTATTCGGCCTCTTGCGAGCCGGCATCGTGATCGTGCTGGTCGATCCTGGGCTTGGCCGCCGAAATTTGATTCGCTGCCTGGCCGATGCAAAACCCGAAGGCTTTGGGGCTATCGGACTCGCGCACGCGGTTCGCACCGTCCTGCGGCACCGGTTTCCAATCGCGAAGTGGAACGTGACAGTCGGCCGCCGTTGGTTCTGGGGAGGAATTACCTTCGATCAGCTCAACGCAAAAGGCGATCACTCTTCGGCGACTCTTCCGGCAACGACCGCCCCTTCGCCCGCGGCCATTATCTTCACGTCGGGAAGCACCGGAACACCGAAAGGCGTGCTCTACACCCAACGAATGTTCGACACGCAAGTCACCGAAATTCAGACCGGTTACGGCATTCAACCAGGCGGCTTGGATTTGGCGTGCTTTCCACTGTTCGCATTGTTCAACTCAGCGATGGGCGTCACCACCGTCTTTCCTGAAATGGACTTCTCCTGCCCAGCATCTGCTGACCCTGCCAAGCTGCTGGCCGCTGCCAATGATTGGCGCGTGACGCAAGCGTTTGCGTCGCCAGCTGTGTGGGAACGCTTAGGCCCTCATTGTGCAAAATCGGGCTCGCGAATCGAGTCGCTGCGGCAAGTGTTTTCTTGCGGTGCGCCGGTACGGGCGTCTGTGCTGCGCTCGACGCTGGATTTTGTTGCCCCTGGGGCGCAGATGCACACTCCCTACGGTGCGACCGAGTGTTTGCCAGTGACGTCCATCGAAGCCATTGAGGTGCTCAACGAAACCGCCATTCAGACGGACTCAGGCGCGGGCGTTTGCGTTGGCCGCAAATTCGACTCCATCGACTGGCGCATCATCCGCATTACCGACGAGCCAATCCCGACGATCGACCGCTCTGAGGACGTGGCCCCGGGTGAAATCGGCGAGCTTACCGTCCGCGGCCCACTGGTCTCGCCTGCCTACGTCACCCGAACCGAAGCCAACGCCATCGCAAAAATTGACGTCGCACAATCCGCAATCCAAAATCCGCAATCCGAAATCACCAACTGGCATCGCACGGGCGACGTCGGCTACATCGACGTCCAAAACCGCTTTTGGTACTGCGGACGCAAGTCGCACCGAGTCGAAACGACCGCGGGGCCGCTCTATACGGAGTGCATCGAACCGATCTTCAATACGCATTCAGCAATCAGGCGATGCGCACTAGTGGGAGTAGGCCCTGTTGGCCGGCAGATCCCAGTGCTCATTGTGGAACCGGAAGCCGGCAATCATACCGACTCGCTCGCCCACGAAATCACGAACTTCGCGAATTCGCACGGCGCAACGCGGGCGGTCGAACGGATTCTTTTCTACCGACAACTGCCGGTGGATATCCGCCACAATGCAAAAATCAATCGCGAGTGGCTAGCAGCTTGGGCGGCCAAGCAACTATCCGCGGCAGTCCCCGAGCCCCCAGTCTCCAGCCCCTAGCCCCCATTCATGCACGCACTGGTTACCGGCGGCGGAGGCTTTTTAGGCTCTTACATCGTGGAGGCCCTGCTCGCGCGCGGCGATCGCGTCCGCATTTTCAGCCGCGGCCACTATCCGCGGCTCGAGCAAGCCGGCGCGGAGATCGTCCGCGGAGATCTGCGCGATAGCGCAGCGCTCTCAGCAGCGTGCCAAGACATCGAATGCGTTTTTCACACGGCGGCTCTGCCAGGACTCGGTTTGGATCGCGATGCCTACGTTTCGGTGAATCGCACCGGCACGGAACTGCTGCTCTCCAATGCCAGACAGCGCGGCGCGCAGCGGTTCGTTTACACCAGCAGCCCCAGCGTCGTGTTCGCCGGCTGCGATCAATCGGGCGTGGATGAATCCGCGCCGTACGATTTCGCGTGGATGGAGGAAAATCGCGCCTACTATTCACTCAGCAAAGCGCAAGCCGAGCAAACCGTGCTGGCAGCCAATTCGGATTCTTTTCGAACATGTGCACTGCGGCCGCACCTTATCTGGGGACCGCGCGATACCCATCTTATTCCGCGGCTTCTCGCCCGGGCTCGGTCCGGCCGCTTGCGCCGCGTCGGCAATGGAACGAACCTGGTCGACATCACGTATATCGAAAATGCGGCAACTGCGCATCTGCAAGCCGCCGACGCGCTGGCATCAACCTCCGAACACGCCGGGGCATCTCCGACTCCAACCCCAGCCGGAAAAGCCTACTTTCTTAGCCAAGGACAACCAGTGAACTGCTGGGAATGGATTGACGAGATTCTAGCGCTCGCCCATCTGCCGCGCGTCAAGAAATCAATCTCTTTCGAAGCAGCTCGTCGCATCGGCCACGCATTCGAAACTCTCTACAGCACATTCGGACTTCAAAACGAACCACCCATGACACGCTTTTTGGCCTCGCAGTTGAGCACGTCGCATTGGTTCGATATTTCGGCAGCGCGGCGCGACTGCGGATACGGGCCCGGCGTCTCAACCGCGGAGGGCATGCGACGGCTGGCCGATTCCTTGAAGAGCCAGCGCTAACTCCTCTCAAAACACCCCTAAATACAGCCCTAAAATCGCCGTGCCCTAGCCCATTTTTGGCACTTTTAATACAATCGCGAGATTACGAATTTACATACGAGGATGCCCGTGCTGCGAACTCATACGTGCGGCGAATTACGCCGCGAGCATGTTGGAAAGGAAGCCACGCTCTGCGGCTGGGTGGACAGCTATCGCGACCATGGCGGCGGACTGTTCGTCGATCTCCGCGACCGCTACGGCATGACACAGGTTGTCTTCAATCCGCCGGATACGTCGCCAGCGATCATCGAAGAAAGTAAACAGTTGCGGGCAGAATACGTGATCCAGGTCACGGGCAAAGTGGCCGAGCGCCCGAGTGGAATGTCGAACTCACGCCTCGCCACGGGCGACATCGAGCTCCGCGTCACCGGCTTCCAACTGCTCAACAAGAGCCTCGCACCGCCCGTTTCGCCGAATGCCCACGCGCAGGATTTGCCGAACGAGGAATTGCGGCTCGAGCATCGCTACCTCGACCTGCGTCGGTCCGTAATGCAGCAGACATTGATGCTCCGCGACCGCCTGATCAAAGGCATGCGCGATTATTTCGCCGAGCGCAATTTCATTGATGTCGAAACCCCAGTGCTTGGCCGCAGTACGCCGGAAGGCGCACGCGATTATCTGGTGCCGAGCCGAGTGAGCCGCGGATCATTCTACGCACTTCCGCAGTCGCCACAGCTCTATAAACAGATCCTCATGATGGCCGGCTATGACCGCTACGTGCAGGTTGCCCGCTGCTTTCGCGATGAAGACCTGCGAGCCGATCGCCAACCCGAGTTCACACAGCTCGACCTCGAGATGTCGTTCATCGATGCCGACGACGTCATGGGCATCATTGATGGGCTCGTCCAAAAGCTGACGAAGCAAGAGCTTGGCATCGAAGTAAAACTGCCACTGCCGCGGATGACCTACGACGAAGCCATGGAGCGATTTGGTCACGACGCGCCCGACTTGCGGTTCGGCCTGGAACTCGTCGATTGTACGGACCTCGCGGCGAAGAGCGACTTCCGCGTGTTCTCAAGCGTTGCCGCCAGTGGCGGCAAAGTCCGCGCGATCAACGCCAAGAAGGGCGGCGAGCACTACTCGCGGCGAGGAATCGACGATCTAACCGAGTTCGTAAAACCGTTCGGCGCCAAGGGCCTGGCGTGGTTCAAAGTCGAAGCCGACGGCACGCTCCAATCCACAATCGCTAAAAACTTCAAGCCTGAGTTGTTGAAGGAAATCGGCGCGCGGCTCAACGCCGAGCCAGGCGACTTGCTGCTATTCATAGCAGATACGTGGAAAGTCACTTGTAAAGCACTTTACGCGCTTCGTCAAAAAATCGGCGCCGAGATGAAACTCTACGACCCGAAGACGATGAACTTTTCGTGGATCGTTGAGTTCCCAATGTTCGATTTCGACGACGAAGAAAATCGGTGGGTGGCCATGCACCACCCGTTCACGTCGCCGCGAGATCAGGACTTCGACCTGCTCGATACCGATCCGGGCGCTTGCCGCGCGAAGGCCTACGATCTCGTGATCAACGGCAGCGAAGCGGGAGGCGGAACAATTCGTATTCACGATCCAGGCGTTCAGCAAAAAGTGTTTTCGCTGCTGGGAATCGATGAGAAATTAGCCGAGGAGCGGTTCGGCTTTTTGCTCCGCGCCCTAAAATATGGCGCTCCACCACACGGCGGCATCGCGCTGGGAATCGATCGCTGGGTGATGCTGTTCGGCCGATTGGACAACATCCGCGACTGCATCGCCTTCCCCAAGACGCAGCGAGCCAGCGACCTCATGACCGGCGCTCCGGGCGATGTCGAAACGAAGCAACTGAAGGAACTTGGAATTAAAGTGGAACTGTAAGGCTCGATCGCGATGAATTCGCGGCGAGGACTCTAGCCACACGGTGACCCTATGAAACAGATAATTTCGACGGTAATCGTCGCTACACTCGCGATGCTGGGTACAACGGCCACGTTGTTCGCCGCGCCGCAAGCGAAATCAAGCACGCCGCTATCCAAAAACAGCGATCTGCAGCGTCACACCGCGTACTACGGCTCCGAAACGGCAGTCCCGAAAGTGCCCAGCGTCATGCTTTCGATGCAGGAGGACGCGCTCTGCAAACTGAAGCCAGGCCAAACGATGCCCACGATCGAGTTACCGAAGCTCGATGGCGGCAACGCGAAGCTATCCGGCCTGCTTGGCAAGAAAGCGACCGTCGTCGTCTTCTGGAAAGACGACCATCGCATGACGGCCGAAGAACTCGCGGATCTTGGCCCCGATGTCGTCGAACGCTTTGGCAAGGACGGCGTCGAGGTCATCTGCATCGCGGTCGACACCAAGCCAGAAGCTGCGAAAGAGGCGCTTAACAAATCGGGAGCGAAGTTCACGACGCTGCTCGACGCCGACGGCAACGCATTCGCGCAAGTCGGCAAAGAAGCGCTGCCGCGCACGTTCGTACTCGACTCCTCCGGCAAGATTGCCTGGTTCGATATCTCCTACACACTGGCCACCCGCCGCGAGATTCGCGAAACGCTGCGAGCGTTAACCGGCGACTCTAAAGAAAAGTAGCTCGCCGTGGAAAAAACCAAAGTTGCAATCATCGGTTTGGGCAACGTCGGGCAAGGTGTCGCCAAATTGCTTCTCGACCATGGCGACCGCACCGCGCGCCACGCAGGTCGCACCCTGTGGCTTGAAAAAGCCGTCGTCCGCGACCTCAAAAAGGCTCGCGACTGCGAACTCCCTGTCGGCGTTCTCACGGCCAGCGTCGACGACGTCATCAACAACCGTGAAATTAAAGTTGTCGCACCACTCATCGGCGGCCTCGAGCCCGAACGCACGATCATGTTGCAGCTCCTCGAAAGTGGCAAGGATGTCGTCACCGCGAACAAAGCGCTCCTCGCTGAGCACGGGCCCGAGCTATTCGACCGCGCCCGCGAATTGGGTCGCTCCATCGCGTTCGAAGCTTCCGTCGCCGGCGGCATCCCGATCATCGCCAATATCAGCCAGTGCCTGTCGGCCAATCAAATCCTCTCGCTCGATGGCATCCTCAACGGCACAACGAATTTCATCCTCAGCCAAATGCACGAGGAAGGCACCGCCTACGCCGACGCGCTCAAAGAAGCCCAGCGCCTCGGTTACGCCGAAGCCGACCCCACGTTCGACGTCGACGGCAGCGATGCTGCCCAGAAGCTCGCCATTCTTGCTCACCTGGCGTTCGGTGCCCGTGTTGATTGGAAAGACATTCCGCGGATGGGCATCGACCGTCTCGATAAAAGCGACGTCCGCTTCGCCAAGGAAATCGGCTACCGCATCAAGCTGCTCGCGGTTGCGGAACTGGATGGCGACACGCTCGAACTGCACGTCTCGCCGACTCTCGTCAAACGCGGTCGCCCATTATCCGACGTCAGCGGCCCATTCAACGCCATCCGTGTAGTCGGCGATGCCGTCGGCGAGCTCATGTTCTACGGTCGCGGGGCTGGCCAAATGCCGACCGCTTCCGCCGTGGTTGCCGATATGATCGACACGGCTGTCGGCCGCACCGCAATCACCTTCCGCACGCTAGAGCTATGGTCCAACCGCAAAGCCCGCGTTGCACCGCGGGAACACGCCAAAGCCGACGGCCGCTTCTACATGCGAGTGAACGCCGAAGACCACCCCGGTGTTCTGGCCCAAGTGGCAAGCGTGCTGGGCCAACACCACATCTCGATTTCGAGCGTACTGCAACAAGAGGCCGCCAACGAAGATGGCGCCGTGCCGCTCGTAATCATGACGCACGAAACCACCGAAGGCGCGACACGCAAAGCGTGTGCAGAAATTAACCAACTAAAATGCGTCCGCGGCAAAACGGTGCGTATGTGGGTGAGGGATTAAGAAATTGCGGATTGTGGAGTTCGGATTGCGGATTTAAGAACCCAATCCACAATCCACAATCCGGAATCTGCGAGCCGAAATTATGAAATACGCAATCGTAATCCCCGACGGCGCCGCCGACGAACCGCAAGAATCTCTCGGCGGGAAAACACCGCTAGAGGCGGCACACACCCCGAACATGGACCGTGTCGCGGCGATGGGTGTCGTCGCCCGCGCTTGTCACACTCCTAAAGAGCTTCCGGCCGGGTCCGAAATCGGCAATTTGAGCCTGCTGGGCTACGACCCCTTTGAGAACTTCACTGGCCGCGCACCGATGGAAGCCGCTGCCCAAGGCATCAAACTTGGCCCCAAAGACTGGGCCGTTCGCTGCAACCTGGTCACGATTGAAGACCAGATCATGCGCGACTTCACGGCCGATCACATCACCACGGAAGACGCAACAGGACTGCTTAAAACCGCGCAGGAAAAAATCGCGAGCGATCCCAAATACCGCGGCGCGATCGAATTTGTCCCCGGCGTCAGCTACCGCAATCTTCTCCTGTGGCGTGGCGAAAAGCTTTCCTGCCCTTTCACGAGCGACACGCGCACGCGCGCTCCGCACGACATCACCGATCAATCCGTGCTCGAAGATCACCCTCGCGGCCCAGGCAGCGACGTACTCTGTGACCTTATGGCAGCGAGCATCGACGTGTTCCGCAACCATCCGGTGAACGCCGCCCGCAAATCCGCCGGCAAGGGCCAAGCAACCAACGTCTGGCTTTGGGGCCTCGGCCAGGCGCCGCGGCTCCAAGCATTCGTAGACGCATACGGCCCTCGCGGCGCAATGATCACTGCCGTCGACCTGCTGCGCGGCATCGCTGCTCTCGTTGGTTGGGACCGCATCGAAGTCCCGGGCGCCACCGGCTACCTAGACACCGATTATGCAGCGAAAGGCCGCTACGGCGTCGACGCTCTCAACACATACGATATCGTCTGCGTCCACGTCGAAGCCTCTGACGAAGCTTCACACGAAGGCCGCTGCAATGAAAAAGTGAAAGCGATTGAAGAAATCGACCGGCACGTCGTCGGCCCCCTCGTCGAAGCGATCCAATCGCATGGCGACTGGCGAATCATGATTTCGCCCGATCACCCCACATTCCTGCGCACCAAAGTGCACACGCACGGCAATGTGCCAGTCGCCATGGCCGGCACGGGCATAGCAGCAGACGAATTCCAAGCCTACGGCGATTCGAACGCCGCCAAATCAAAACTTGCATTCGACCGAGGCTGGGATGTAATGCCGTGGTTTATCGGGAAAAGGAATTGAACCGCCAAGGACGCAAAGGCGCAGAGGAAGGAACTAAATGAATTGAGTACCCTGCGCGAGCCTAGTTCGAAAGTTGACGAACTGGCGCATCAAGTCATCGGCGCCGCTATCGAAGTACATAAAATCCTTGGGCCAGGATTCTTAGAATCGATGTACGAAGAAGCATTGGCTGTGGAACTCGAATTGCGGTGTATTCCATACGAGCGACAAAAGCCGCTTTCACTCCAGTTCAAGGGCAGGCCCGTTGGCGAATCTAGGTTGGATTTTTTAATCGATGGCGAGTTAGTCGTGGAGCTGAAAGCCATCGACGCAATCCACCCCATTTTCCCTGCAAAAGTGATTCACTATCTGAAAGCGAGCAAACTGCCGCTCGGGCTAATTATCAATTTCCACGTCGTACTATTGAAGGACGGAATTAAGCGCATTGCGTTAACGCACTATTAGTTTCTCTTGGCGAACTTTGCGTACTTGGCGGTTCATTTAAGGATTTTCACTTATGGGGATTATCGTTCAAAAATTCGGCGGCACCAGCGTTGCCGACGCAGAAAAGATTCGCGTCGCCGCCCGCCGCGCCATTCGCGCCCAGCAAAATGGCAATCAGGTTGTCATGGTCGTGAGTGCCATGGGACATCAGACGGATGTCCTCGTCGACCTCGCGAAACAAATCACCGACGACCCCTCGGGCCGCGAGATGGACATGCTCCTCTCGACCGGCGAGCAAGTGAGCGTCGCCCTCATGGCCATGGCCATTCATTCGCTCGGCGCGGAAGCCGTGAGTCTCACCGGCGCGCAAATTGGCATCCGCACCGACAGCTCCCACACGAAGGCCCGTATCCAATCGATCTCCACCGACCGCATGAAGAAGCTGCTCGATGACGGCAAGATCGTCATCGCGGCCGGCTTCCAGGGTATCGACGAAGACTTCAACATCACCACGCTCGGCCGAGGCGGCAGCGACACCACGGCCGTCGCGCTGGCTGCGGTGCTCAACGCCGACGCCTGCGAAATCTACACCGATGTGGACGGCGTGTTCACAACCGACCCCCGCCTGGTCGCCGAAGCCCGCAAAATGGATCGCATCAGTCACGACGAAATTCTCGAACTCGCCAGCCTCGGCGCGGGCGTTATGCACAGCCGATCGATCGAGTTCGGGAAAAAATTCAACGTGCCGATTCATGTTTGCAACAGCCAGAGCTTCAGCGACGAGCCAGGGACCGTCATCGGCAGCCAGTCGGAATCCGCCGACCGTGCGGTGAGCGGCGCGGCCCTCACCAAGAGCGAAGCTCAAATCACGATCGTCGGCGTCCCCGATCAGCCTGGCGTCAGCTATAAAGTGTTTTCGCAGCTGGCCAGCGTCAACGTGGCTGTCGACATGATTGTCCAGAATGCCGGCGCCGATGGCTCCGCCGACATTTCGTTCACCGTGCTCGAAGACGACCTCCCGAAAGCCCTGCAAGCTTCGAAAAAGGCCGCCGATGAACTCAAAGCGCGCGGCGTCGAGCACGATGCCAGCCTGGCGAAAGTCTCCATCGTCGGCCTCGGCATGGCCACGCAAACGGGTGTCGCCGATCGCATGTTCCGAGCTCTTTCCGATGAGGGCATCAACATCGAGGCGATCACCACCAGCGAAATCAAAGTTTCGGTGCTGGTGAAACGCGAGCAAGCGCTCGCCGCGCTACGCGCCGTGCACCACGAGTTCGAGCTCGATCGCGCCCCGAAAGATCGGCAGAAGTTTGGTGAAAAGCCCGCTACCGCCCGCAAAGCCGACGCGGCCGACATCGTCACCCGGCTGCAGCGGATGGAAGACCTCGCCATCGAGAGCGTCTCACTCGACGAATCGCAGGCTCAAATGACTTTGTTTGACGTACCCGATAAGCCCGGCATCTCGGCCCGCATTTTCGAAGGCGTGGCGTCCGAGGGCATCCTCGTAGATACGATCGTGCAAAGCATCGGACGAGATGGTCTCGCCGACGTCAGCTTCACGGTGCCCCGCAAGTCGGTAAAACACGCCGAAGTAGCTCTCTTAAGCTTGTCGAAGGAGCTCGGCGGCGAAGTCAAAGTTGATCCCGAGGTCGCCATCCTCACGGTCACGGGCGTCGGCATCCGCAGCCACACCGGCGTTGGCCTGCGAATGTTCAAAGCGCTCGCCGAGGCGAAGATCAACGTCGAAATGGTCAGCACGAGCGAAATCCGCGTGAATGTGGTCGTTGATGCGGCGAAAGGCGCAGCTGGCTTAGCGGCGCTCAAAATCGCCTTCGCCGATGTGCTGGGATAGTCCAGAAAGCCCGGCTATTTACGACTGCTCGCCCATCACATCATTGAGCACGTCCTCCGCCACATAAATCGGCAGCGGAGGATCACACGTCACCGCGACTGCGATCGCATCGCTCGGCCGCGAATCGATCTCGATGAGCTCGCCATCGTGCCGCACCCGCAGTTTGGCGAAGTACGTATGCTCGCGCAGCTCACTAATGACAACGTCTTGGAATTCGCCGCCAAGCGCCTCGACCGCCCCGACGAGCAAATCGTGCGTCAACGGCCGCGGCGCTTCAAAGCCCTTTACGCGCCGGTCGATGCTCGTCGCCTCGAAAATCCCGATGAGAATCGGAAACGTCCGAGCGCCGTCAATCTCTTTGAGATAAATCACCTGAGAATCATTGATCTCACTGATGATGATCCGAGACAATTCCATCGCGACGGGCATGGGCCGATCCTTTACGTCAATCTCAGCAGGCAGTGCGTACGGATGCATTATAGCTCTCCGTAGCCCGGGTGAAAAACGCCCGACTTCTTTAAAGCATTGGCCCGCAGATTACGCAGATGATCGCTGATGCAGAAAATGAATGCGGTGGTATCTTAGCGCGATGACCTAATTTATCTGCGCCATCTGCGGATCTTTTCTGAATCGACATGGGCCTCGGCAAAATTAGCACGCTTACCCGGCCAGTTTTGCGAGCGAACCTTCAATGGATGCCAATTGGCCACGGAACTCGACGAGCTTATCGCGCTGCTGCGCCACGACCTCGGCGGGGGCTTTATCGACGAACCCTTGGTTATTGAGCTTCCCTTCGATCGACCCGATCTGCTTCGTCAGATTTTCGCGTTCTTTTTCCAGCCGCTTTTTCTCGGCGCCTCTGTCGATGAACCGACTCACATCCACATGAACTTCAATCGGTCCCTGACGACCGCTCAGCGGAAAGCTCACCGGTACGCCCGGTGCTTCCGCGGTCGGTCCAATTTGCGCGGCTTTCGCATTCGCCATCTGCTTGAAGTACGGCTGCATTGGCTCAAGCAGCTTGGCCGTGGCCGCATCGCAGCGCACTGTGAACTCCAACTCTTCCTTGAATGCGATGTTCTGCCGCTGCCGCGCTTCGCGCACCGCGCCAAGCACCGCCTGAAAATCGGCAAACTGCGCTTCGATCGCCGCATCCTGCCGGGCCGCATCCGCCTCCGGCCACGCCGCCACACAAACGCTCTCGCAAGCTGCTTGCGGCTTAGCGAGACCACGTTCCGGCGCCACCTGCCCCAACAGCTGCCAAACCTCTTCGGTCAGGAAGGGCATCATTGGGTGCAACAGCCGCATGAGCACATCTAGCGCATGAGCCAGCATACGCTGCGCGGTCGCCCTCTGCTCTGCCACGGCGAACCGTGCCTTCGTCATCTCCACGTAGAAGCTGCAGAACTCATTCCACGCAAAGTCGTACAGCGTGCGAGCCGCATCGGCAAACCGATAATGCTCCAGCGCCTCGGACACTTGCTGCGTCACGGTCGCCAGGCGCGACAACAACCACCGGTCTTCGAGCAGCAGCATGCTTTCCATAAAGCCGCCACCGTCGGTGGCGGTCGCATATACTTCCAAGTTAATCAGCGAAAACCGCGCCGCGTTCCAAAGCTTATTCGCAAAATTCCTCCCCAGCTCGAACCGCTCGCACACCGCCGCCGCACGCGGGAGCGCCTTGTCCTCCGGCTTCTCCGCCCATTGCGTGCTGAACGGCTGGCCGCACTTCTCACACTCAATCCGCGGCAGAGTACGGTTCTTCTTTGTCTGAGCGAACTGAGCCCCGCAGTGCGGGCATTCGAAGTCCACGGTCAGCTTTACGTCCTGCGTATCAGTCGTAAGATACGCCAGCCCAAATCGCAACGCGTCGGCCCCAAACTTGTCGATTACATCGAGCGGATCGACGCCGTTCCCCTTCGATTTCGACATCGTCTCGCCGTAGCTATCCAAAATCTTCGGCGTGATATACACCTCGTGGAACGGTACCTCGCCCACGTTGTACAGCCCGGCAATCACCATCCGCGCGACCCACAGCGTAATGATGTCGCGCGAAGTTACAAGCGCACTCGTCGGATAGAACTTTTTCAATTCCGGTGTTTCGTTGGGCCAGCCAAGCGTAGAGATTGGCCAGAGAGCGGAGGAGAACCAGGTGTCGAGAACGTCAGCCTCGCGGATATAACCGCGAGATTCAACCTCTTTCTCAAGTTTTGCATCCTCGCAACGAATACAAAGATAGGCCTCGCCCTCAAAGGTCGGGTTTTGCCATTGGTGATAAAAGTAAATGCGCTCCTTGTCGTACGCTTGTGCGTCGACAGAATACGCCTCCGCTTCAACTTTCTTGCGCTCTTCGTCCCCCTGAAACTTCTTCGTCCACACCGGTATTTGGTGCCCCCACCACAATTGCCGGCCGACGGGCCAATCTCGCTTTTCGCCGAGCCAGTCGAGGTAACCGTTGCGATATCGTTCCGGCACGATCTTCACGCGCTGGTCCGTCACGGCATCCATTGCCGATTGCGCGAGGCCTGCGTCATGGATTTCTTCAATCCGACCGTTCTCGTCCTGTACGCCGTAATCCGTGTTGCCCATCTTCACGAACCACTGATCCGCCAAATACGGCTCGATCGGCGTCTTGCTACGGTCCGAGTGAGCCAGGTCGATGTCGCGATCTTCGATCGCCACTAGCAAGCCGGCAGCCTCGATATTCGCTACCACCGCCTCGCGGGCCTTCTTCACGTTCAGACCGCGATATTTTTGCGGCACGCTCTCGTTGAGCGTGCCATCCGGATTGAGAATATTAATCGCCCCAATCTGCTGATTGCGCTGCCACACTTCATAGTCGTTCGCATCGTGCGCCGGTGTGATCTTCACCGCCCCCGACCCCAACTCCGGCTTGGCCCATTCATCGGCGATGAGCGGAATATTGCGCCCCGTGAGTGGCAGCTCCAGCAACACGCCGCGCTTAGCCATGTCGCGCAGAGTTTCAAGCTGCGACTGCATCGCCGTGCGGCGATCCGTAAGTTTCGTCACCAGCTCTTCAATCTCGACCTTTTCTTTCGCCGTCGCCTTGACCAGTTTTTCGTGAAGCTCAGCGCTGAGCTTGTCGAACGCCGACGCCGGGTCCGGATGCACCGCCACCGCCGTATCGCCGAGCATCGTCTCCGGCCGCGTCGTGGCGATGGTCACGTGCGTTGGCTCACCCGGCTTCGGGTCGATCACCGGATACTTGAAATGCCAGAAGTGTCCCTTCGTCGCTTCGTGAAACACCTCGTCATCGCTCACGGCCGTTTGCAAGAACGTGTCCCAATTCACAAGCCGCTTGCCGCGATAGATTTTGCCGTCCTGAAACAACCTAAAGAACCATTCGCGCACGGCCCGGGCACACTGGTCGTCAAGCGTAAATCGAGTGCGTTGCCAATCGCAGCTGCACCCCATTTGGCGAAGCTGCCCGAGAATGCGGGCTTCGTACTTATCCTTCCAGTCCCAAATCCGCTTCACAAGCCCTTCGCGGCCAAGATCATGCCGCGATTTCTTCTCCTCTTCAAGCAGTCGCCGCTCCACCACCGCCTGCGTCGCGATGCCCGCATGGTCGGTCCCCGGCATCCACAGCGTGTTGAACCCCTGCATCCGCTTCATGCGAATGAGAATGTCTTGCAGCGTGTTGTTCAGCGCATGCCCAATGTGCAGCGCCCCCGTCACATTCGGCGGCGGAATCACGATCGTATA
>DATBAY010000049.1:0-15160 GCA_036271295.1 Lacipirellulaceae bacterium
ATTTTTTTGCGCGTGATCGATCACGCGAGCGCTGGTTGGGGGCATATCAACTACGACGGCTTCCAGTTTTTTGATGCGCCGCCGAAAATCGCGGCACCCGTGGCGGCTGCCGGCACGGGCGACGATTACCCGTACGCAGGTTTGCCGGGCGAAGAAGCAGTGAAAGTGATGAAGCTGCCGGATGGGTTCTCAGTGAAGCTTTTTGCCCAGGAGCCGGATGTTCGCCAGCCGATTGCGATGGCGCTGGATGACCGCGGTCGATTGTGGGTGGCGGAGGCTTACACTTATCCAATTCGTGCGCCGGAAGGGCAGGGGAAGGACCGCATCCTTATCTTCGAAGACACCAATGGCGATGGGGTTTTCGATACGCGAAAGGTGTTCGCGGAGAATTTGAATTTGGTCAGCGGATTGGAAGTCGGATTCGGCGGCGTGTTCGTGGGCGCGGCGCCGAATCTGCTTTTCATTCCCGATCGCAACGGCGACGACGTTCCGGACGGTCCGCCGGAAGTGCTGCTCGATGGCTTCGGTTTTCAGGACACTCACGAAACGCTCAACACGTTTATCTGGGGTCCGGATGGTTGGCTGTACGGCTGCCATGGCGTGTTCACGCATTCGAATGTCGGCAAGCCGGGGACGCCGGATTCGAAGCGCGTGCCGATCACGGCGGGCATTTGGCGCTATCACCCCATAACGCACAAGTTCGAGGTGTTTGCTGAAGGGACGAGCAATCCTTGGGGCGTCGACTTCGATGATCATGGCCAGGCATTTTGCACCGCGTGCGTGATTCCGCATTTGTATCACGTGATTCAAGGCGGGCGATACATCCGGCAAGCGGGGCCGCACGAGGACCCGTACACGTATGAGGATATTCAGACGATCGCAGACCATCGGCACTACGTGGGCGACACGCCGCACGGTGGCAACGGCCGATCGGGCGATGCGGGTGGTGGGCACGCGCACTGCGGAGCGATGATCTACTTGGGCGGCAAGTGGCCCGATCAATATCGCTCGTGCATCTTCATGAACAACATCCATGGGCAGCGGATCAATATGGATATTTTGGAGCGGCTCGGGTCGGGGTATGTGGGGCACCACGGGAAAGACTTTTTGCTGTCGTATGATCTTGCCTCGCAGATTTTGAATTTGCGGTACGGGCCCGATGGGCAGGTTTATCTCATTGATTGGTACGATCTCAACGCTTGCCATAATACGGATCCAAACGGGCACGACCGGACGAACGGCCGTATCTACACTGTTTTTTATGGGAAGCCGGAACATAAGAACGATGTGGATTTGAAGCAGCTCAGCGATCGCGAACTCGCGGAGCTCGCACTCGAAAAGAACGACTGGTACGTGCGGCATTCGCGTCGACTGCTCGAAGAGCGGGCGGCCGCAGGCAAGTTGGACCCGCAGGCGCGAAAGCGACTAGCGAAAATCTCGGCCGGGAATCCGGATGAAACGCGGCGGTTGCGGGCAATGTGGGCGCTCGATGTGACTGGCGGCGTGCCGGCGGAGCTAATTCCACAGTTGCTGGGGGATAAGAATGAGTACGTGCGGGCGTGGGCGATTCAGCTTTCGCTCGATCACGAGGGCGTGAAGCTGGCAGATTTGTTGCCGCAATTTGCGACGATGGCGGCAAAGGATGCGTCGCAGGTCGTGCGGTTGTACCTGGCGTCGGCGATGCAGCGGATTCCCGCGGGGGAGCGGTGGGACGTAGTGAAAAGCCTCGGCGCGCACGCAGAGGATGTGAAGGACCAGAATCTGCCGCTCATGTATTGGTACGCGGCCGAGCCATTTGCTGCGGAGAATCCTGAGCGGGCACTGGCGTTTGCGCTGGAGTCTGGAAAAACGATTCCGCTGCTGCGCGAGCTGACGCTGCGGCGAATCGGGAGTTTGGAAAAGAATGCGGGGCTCGCCGTGCTGGTTGGCGGCTTGCAAAAGTCGACGGAGGCCGACGAACAATTGACGATTGTTCGCGCGCTGCGCACCGCAATGGCTGGCCAACGGCGTGCGAAAGCACCGGCAGGTTGGGCGGAGGTGTACGCAAAACTCGCGAAGAGCGACAACGCGGAACTCGAAGCGGAAGCCAACGCGGTCGGAGTGGCATTCGGCGATACCGCGGCGATGAATGCGTTGCGATCCGTTGTCGCCAACAAAAAAGCCGCCGGTGAAGCGCGTCGCGATGCATTGAAGGCGCTGCTGGCCGCCAAGGACCCGCAGCTACCGGCAACGCTGCAGGCGTTGTTGGCAGATGAAAAACTACGCGATGCAGCGCTGGCGGGATTGGCGCTGTACGACGATCCGCAAACGCCCGGCAAGGTTTTGGCCGCGTATCCGCAACTGAGCGCCAATGAAAAGAGGATGGCGCTCGCGACGTTGAGTTCGCGCCCCTCGTATGGAATTGAAATGCTGAAGGGGGTCACCGGCCAGCAAATTCCCGCTAAGGATCTGCCGGCCGATCTCGTGCGGCAATTGCACAATCTCAAAGATGCAACGATCGATAAGATGATCGGCGACGTGTGGGGGCAGGTGCGGAACACGCCGGCCGATAAGGCGGCGCTGATTGACACTTATCGCAAGCTGTTGGCAAAGCAACCAGATGCACCGCCCGATCCATCGCTCGGTCGCGCCGTGTTCGGCAAAACGTGCCAGCAGTGCCATACGCTATACGGCGTGGGGAACACGATTGGACCGAATCTTACGGGGTCGAATCGGCAGGATCCTGAGTATCTGCTGACGAACATCGTCGATCCGAGCGCCGTGATCGCGAAAGAGTACCAGGCGACCGTCGTAACGACGACCGATGGCCGCGTGATTACGGGAATTGCGTCGGCCGAGAACGACAAATCGGTGACGCTTCGCACGGCGACCGAGACGATCGTGCTCCCGAAAATTGAGATCGACGAGAGAACGCTAAGCCCAGTTTCGATGATGCCCGAGGACCAACTGAAGCAGTTTTCGCCGCACGAGGTGCTGTCGTTGCTCGCGTACTTGCGCGGCAAAGAGCAGGTGCCGATGCTCGCTACGAAAGAGAACGCGGCGAATCTCTTCAATGGCAAGGACCTCACGGGCTGGCGTGGCGAGCCTGACCTGTGGTCGGTCGAGAACGGCGAAATCGTGGGGCGAACGAAAGGGCTCGCGCACAACACGTTTCTGCTAAGCGATATGGCCGCGAAAGACTTCAAGCTGTCGCTGGATTTGAAGCTTGTCGATGACGCCGGCAACAGCGGCGTGCAGTTCCGCACCGAACCGCTCGACGGTTTCAACGAAGTCCGTGGCTACCAGGCGGACGTCGGCGCCGGTTGGTGGGGCAAGTTGTACGAGGAAAATGGCCGCGGTGTTCTTTCCGACAAATCGGGCGAGCCGTTTCTCAAGAAAGGCGATTGGAACCACTACGAAATCGAAGCGATCGGCAGCCACATTCACACATGGCTCAACGGCAAGCCGTGCGCAGATTACGAAGACGCAGCCGGCAAGCGCGAGGGAATCTTCGCTTTGCAGCTCCACGCGGGCGGACCTACCGAAGTCCGCTTCCGCAACTTTAAGCTTGAAGTGAAAGAGTAAAGCGACCCATTGAAGCGCCGCGTATCTTCGAGAAGAGGGGCGACGCCGCGATCAGTAGGAATTGACGATCGCCGTGCGCTTCGAGGTCATGTTTCGCGACATGCTGTAGGCGTGATAGTGCATCGCGATATGGAATAGGTAGAAGAGTACGAGCCCTGGCCGCCGTTTAACCTTCAGGAATCGCCAAAGTCGCCTTTTGTATTCTTCGCGCAGATGTTTTTCGGGAATCGCACTAAGGAGACGGAAATAGAGTCCGACCGCTTGAACGAGGCATGTGCCCTCGATCTGAAGTTTGCGTAACGGGTGCTTTCGCCAGTACTTCGACCGCATGACGCCGATGTCGAAGTTCGGGTCGAGGAACAGCGCTTCGGTGCGTTCGAAGTACATAGCAGGATCGTACTGTGCGGTCAGCACGCGTAGATAGCCATCGCGGAGCTCTTCGCTGGTCATGAGCAAAGGGATGACATTCGTGCCACATTCGGGCGCGTCGTTCGGGTCGAGCCGCCCGGCCTCGCGGAGACGATCGTAGAGCGGCGTCTTCGGGATCGCGGAGAGCATGCCGCTCATCGAGAAGGAGATTCGCGCTTGTTGTACGAACTCGATCTGGCGGTCGAAGATGGTAGCGTCATCGCTGTCAAAACCCATGATCATGCCGCACCAGACTTCCATGCCGGCGTGCTGGATGCGATGGACTTTTTCGAGCAGCGTGCCGCCCTGCCGAACGTTCTGATACTTCTTCGTTTCGCGGAGTGAGTCTTCGTTGGGGCTTTCAATGCCGATGAACACGGCGACGAAATTTGCGTCGACCAAGAGTTGCATGAGCTCGGCGTCATCGGCGAGGTCGATGGACGCTTCGGTGAACAGTCGAAAGGGGTACCGGTGTCGCTTCTGCCAGGCGACCACCTCGCGCAACACTTCCTTAATCGCCTGTTTGTTGCCGATAAGATTGTCGTCGACGACGAATGCGACTTTAAGCCCCGTGGCGCGGAGGGCCTCGAGTTCAGCGATCACTTGTTCGCTGGTCTTGATTCGCGGCTTCCGGCCAAAGGTGACGATGATGTCGCAAAACTCGCATTGGAAAGGGCAGCCGCGCGAGAACTGCAGGCTTCCAAACGCGTAGTGGCGCGGCTTGAGTAAATCAAACCGCGGTGTGGGAACAGTCGACATGTCGGTCTTTTCGAGCTGTTCGTAGCGAATCTGGTGCAGTCCCTGCGCCCACTCGCGCAAGAATTGCGGCCAGGTCTGCTCGGCCTCGCCGATGAAGATGACGTTTGCCAGGCCGTTGAAATAGTCTTCCGCAACCGTCACGAGCGGGCCGCCCACAACGGTGAAGCAGCCGCGATTTTTGAGTTCCGTGAGAATCTCTCGCATGCGAAAGCGCTGGACACTCATGCCGGTGACGCCGACGACATCGGCCCGGGCGCAGCGCTCCCAGTCGATCGCCTCGACGTTTTCATCGATGAGCGTGACGGTGTGTTCCGCCGGAGTGAGGGCTGCCAGGAGCGGCAGGCAGGCGACGGGAAGGTTGGCTCGCTTGCCGATGATCGGCAACGCGTGCTCCATGCCCCAGAATGAAACCTCGAAACGAGGGTTGATGATGACGATGTCAGCCAATCGCGTGACCTCCCTGCCCGGCAGACTCATTTCAACTTCGAGTCAGAGGGCGGGGCTTCGCCGTCCCACCAAATCTAGTGGTCCGGGGCCGGCTCGTCAACCAATCATCGAATTTGACACACCGCAGCACTGCCATAATGTCCGGTGCGAACGCGCAGCTGCTTAGCGATTTGCCTGTAATCGCGAGGCGGCTGGGGTATCCAGATACAGGGCGGATTGAGAGTGCTGTTGCAAGATGGATGCGGGAACTGCGGGTGAGATTTGGCCTTCGACCGAGTTGCGTACGGCTTCGGCTTTACGATCATCTGGCACGGTGCAAATGATCGCGCGGCTTTTCATGATCTGCCGGACGCTCATCGAGATGGCTTGTTTTGGCACGTCGTCCAATGTCGGGAACCACCCTTCGCCCAGTTGCTGGCGGCGGCACGCGTCGTCGAGCTGCACAACCAGGTAGGGCTCTTCGGTGTCGAAATTGGCCGGCGGGTCGTTGAAGGCCAGGTGGCCGTTCTCGCCGATTCCGACGAAGGCGATGTCGATCGGGTGCCGGCGGATGATTTCGGCGACGCGCTCGCATTCGGCCTGCGGATCGCGTTCGCCATCGAGAAAATGAAAGGCTCGGGGCGGCAGCGGCAATTTGCTGACGAATCGCTGCCACAAATAGCCGCGGAACGAAGCGGGGTGCGAAATCGGCAGGCCGACGTATTCGTCGAGGTGGAAGCCGGTGACGCGGTTCCAGTTGATATTCGGTTCCGCGACAAGTGCGGCCAGCATCTCGAATTGTGACGCCCCGGTGGCGACAATGATGTTGGCAGCGCCGCGCTCGGCGAGAGCACGGCGAATGTGCTCGGCGCCGGCCGCTGCCGCTGCCTTTCCCATGCTCGCCTTGTCCGGCATAATTTTGACGTCCATCGCTCGTCTTCCGCGTTCAGATTGAATTGAATCATGCATACTGACTTCGGCTATATCGATCTGCAAGTGAACGGATACGCAGACGTCGATTTCAACGCGGACGAGCTCTCGGTCGAGCGCGTGGCGGCGCTGTGCGAGCGGCTGAAGTCCGAGGGTGTGGAGCACATCCTTCCGACGGTGATTACGGCCGACCTGGAGTCAATGCGGCGTCGGTTGGCGAACATTGTGCGTGTGAAAGAAAGCGATGAAGACGTTGATCGGATGCTGTGCGGCATTCATATCGAGGGGCCGTTTCTCAATCCGGAGGCGGGCTACATTGGCGCTCATCCCCGGGAGCACGCGCGGCGGGCCGTTACGGAAATCATGTTGTACTTGCTGCACGCCGCAGAGGGTTGGGTGAAAATCGTTACGCTCGCTCCTGAGTGCGACCCCGGCCAGCACGTTACAAAAACGCTCGTGGGGATGGGAATTCAGGTGGCGGCCGGGCATTGCAATCCCACGCTTTACGAGTTGCAAGCGAGCATTGATGCGGGCCTGTCGCTATTTACGCACTTGGGCAACGGGTGCCCGGCGCATTTGCCTCGGCACGATAACATCATTCAGCGCGTGCTGAGCTTCGCCAAGCACTTGCATATTGGTTTCATTGCCGATGGCGTGCATGTGCCGTTCTTCGCGCTTAAGAACTACCTCGACTGTTGCGGCATCGATCGGGCGTTTGTCGTGACGGATGCGATTTGCGGGGCAGGGCAGGGGCCGGGGGAATACACGATCGGCGATCAGCGCGTGGTGATCGACGAAAACCTCGCGACGTGGTCCGCCGATGGCAGTCACCTGATGGGGTCAGCCAGCACGATGCAGCGGTCGGAGTTGAATCTGCGAAATGCGCTGGGGCTGAGCGATGCAGAGATTCGAACGTTGCTCCGTGACAATCCGCTAAAGATTCTCGGCGCAGAGTAGGTCGGAATTCTTCGCGTGCAATAGCCGGGTTCCCGGACCGCGTGGCGGTCCGGCTATTTTGACGGCGGTGCTTCGTTTACCTCTAATCCGTTTTTGGGGGCGTCATCGCGCTCGAAGAACATGAGGTGTTGCCACGGTAGCTTTTCGAAATCTTCGACGAGTTTGAAACCGTTTGGCGGGAATTCCTTCATGATCTGCGCTTTGCTCATTTTATGAAGCGGCTTGATCGGAACGTTGGGATCTTCGCCGCGGAATTCGGCTAGGGCTATGCGGCCGTTCGGCTTAAGGCTTTTGCGGATTGCCGCGAGCATTTCTTCAGGGTTGGAAAACTCGTGGTAGACGTCGACCAGCAGCACGAGGTCGATCGAGTTGGCGGGCAGCCGGGGGTCGGTTGTCGTACCGAGCACCGGTTCGATGTTCGCGAGTTTGTCCTCGGCGGCCCGGTCTTTCAGCAGCTCGAGCATTTCGCGTTGGATATCGACGGCGACGACTTTGCCCTTGTCGCCGACGAGCTTGGCGAGCTTGAGTGTATAGAAGCCGTTGCCACAGCCGAGGTCGCAGACGACGTCGCCTGGTTTTACGTGCAGGGCGGCGAGCATCGTTTTGCAGTCTTCCTCGCGTTCGCGCGACTCGCGAGTGAGCCACGGCGCGCCGAGGTAGTGCATCGTTTGGGCGATCTCGCGGCCTTTGTATTCCTTCAGCGGCGGCGGCGCGGTGTCCTCACCCGCGACAATGCCGGCCAAGAGTATGAAGGCGAGCGAAGTTGTGGCGCAGCGGGAAAATATACATGGAGGCATGCCGCCATTATCAAATGGTTGTAGGCGGGTGTCCACGCGTGATTTAGCGGACGCCTCGACGCGAATCAAAAAAAATGAAGTCGCCGCGCGGCCCTGCCCCCGGTCGCGCGACGACATTCGACGTTCTACCGAACGTATTTCTACTCGTTTTCATCAACACGCTGGCGGCCGACCGCGACGCTGCAGAGGGCGGCAATTGCCAGCAGGCTTGCAGCGAGTGGTTCCGGGACATTAGAGCCATGAACCAACGCCGAGCCACTGCCAGACGTGTTGCCGAAACGGGCCCGCCAGGCGTCGTAGTCGGCGGCATCGACGGTGCCACTGGACACAACTTCGTTTTGCAGCGGTCCGCCGTTGCGCCACAGAACGTAGTCGGCCGCGTCGACCACGCCGTTGCCGTTGTAGTCGCCCGGGACGCCCGACGGAAGAACAGTCAGGACTCCCGATCCAGTAAAGTACTCGTCATCTTTGAATGTGGCTGCGCTAGATGAGCTGCCGTAGGTGCCGGCCGCCTTCGCGATGCCGCCGAGCACGAGTCCCGACACTGTGTCATTGGCGTCCAACTCGACATACCCCTTATCGGCGGTGCCCGCGATGCCGCCGCCGGTCAACGTGAGTGTGGCCGCGTCCGCGATCGCATTTAACACACCGCTGTGAATGATCAGTCTTCCTGCGGCACCCGTGGTAGTGCCATCGACGGTGACGTTGCCCGTTCCGAGGCGAGCGTTCGCGTTCGATAGAGATAGCGTGCCGAGGTCGACGGTGGTGCCGCCGGAGTAATCGTTCGCACCGTCCAGTTGGAGTGTGCCCGTGTCGCCGGTGCCGCCGAGTGCGCCAGCGATTAGCGAACCGTTCCCGCTAATCTTGTTGGTGAGATCGAGGATATTGGTAGCGCCGTTCACATTGAAGGCCGTGCTGCCCGCGAGCGAGATAAGATTCGTGACCGTAACGGGCGGGGTGTTGGCAGTAACGACGCGGATAGCGCCAGGTGCGGTGGCGGGACCGGTGCCGTTAAGCGTGAGGAGCGTGTCACTGCTCGTGCCGAACGTGTAGATGCCGGTGTTGGGCGATGTGGCGCCGGTGATCAACAGCAACTGGCCGCCAGAGTTCACAGTGACGCTCGAGGTCATATTTGGCGTGCCGCCCTGCGAGAGACGCAGGGTGCCCTGATTCACGACCGTGGGCCCTTGGTAGCTTTTGCTTCCGCTGCTAAAGCCAGATATGAACGCCATCGTCATGGTGCCGAGGCCATCCTTAGTCAGGCCGCCCGGGCCTGTGATGTCGCCCGTCAAACTCAACAGGCCGGCTGTACCGTTTCCCTTGGTGGTGGTTGTGTTCACGTCGACCGTGTCGTTGAAGACCATTGTGGCCAGCACCAGCGTTTGCTGGGTGCCGGTCCCGCTGGCGGTGATCATAACGGGGCCGCTTCCTGACGCGTCGAATATGAGCGATCCCACCGCTTCATTTTGCGAGTCGTTGCGGATCGTGCTGGTAACCGCGGAATCATTCGTGAAATTGAGGGACCCGATGGTAAAGTTGCATCCTGTTTCGGGGCATTCGGCGCCTGGTCCGCCAAGTTCGATCGTGCGGGTGCCAGTCGGGCTTGGAAGGATGGCCGCAGCGCCAACTGCGTTGGGGACGGTTCCTTCCAGCCATTGAGTTGAATCTCCCCAGGCCGCATCGCCGCTTGTGGCGATATAGTTCTCCGCCCGCGCCTGGGTGAAAACCAGCATCACAGCAGCGATCACGGTGGGATGAACTGCAGACGAGAGATGTTTCCGCAGTCTTCGCCATGCGCATGAAGTTTGACGCATCAACCGATCCTCCCCGATGAAAATGAAGTGTTTAAGAATTAAGCCCGCATAATTTGCCTTTCCAGTTTCCTGAAGCAGTGACTCCGGCGTGCAATTTCAGCCGCATGCGAATAGCGGCCGGCAGGCGCGATGCGCTCGGCTCGTGAGTAGGCAGCCGCCCAACGCCATGACTAATAAAATGGAGGCCGGCTCGGGAACGGCGGATTCGCCCAGTCCGCTTCCGCTGCCAGTGGTCGCGCCGAAGCGTGAACGCCAGTAGGTGTAATCCGAAGCGTCGACGACGCCGGGGGAATTCACTTCATTTTGCAGCGGGCCGCCGTTACGCCAGAGGACGTAGTCGGCCATGTCAACGACACCGTTGCCGTTGTAGTCACCTTGTACACCAACGACGCTCGTGACGTATTTCACGATGCCGTTGCGCAGCTGAGTTTCATTCGGTCCGGCATAGAGGAAGCGAACGTCATGTGCGGCGCCGATGCTGAAGATATTTCCCAGGCTCGTGCTGCTGCCCGGAGTGAACGTGGTCTTCGACGTGAGATTCACCTCGCTCAGAATATTGGCATTGCTGGCGGGCACTTCGTCCCAGCCGTTGCCTACTGGATCGGGAGTCGCTTCGGCGTCGTCGAGGCTGGTCCAGCCGGCCGAGTTCAACGAACCGCCCGCGCTGCGAATTTCGTAGTAGCTGGCGTCGAAGCTGCCGGCTTGCGTATCGAGGATTCGAGACTGGCCGGTGACCGTGTTGACCTCGAGCGTCAGCTCATTTACCGGGGCGATTTCGAAGCCGTTGAGAAATACATTATTTCCGGCGGTGGGTTGAGTGCTGCGGCCCTTGATGAGCAGCTTGCCGGTTGCGTCTGTCGTTGCGAGGCCGCTGAACTTGTATTGCGTGTCGGTCGTTGGCAGCGTTGTTCCGTTGAAAAACGACGTCGCGACGGGCGTGTTCGCGTTGTTGCCGTCCAACCAGTTTACCGTGCGCCCGCCCCCGGTTCCCTGATCGAACGAATAGAGAGAGAAGCTGTACGTGGTGTTAGGTGCCAGCGAACCGCCGCTGACGTTAAGGTCCATGCCGCCGCCGACACCAACGCTGGTGCCGGAGAAGACGAAGTCTTGATAAATCTGGTAGAGCGGCGGTGTTCCGGTAGGCGTGGTGCGGACGCGATCGTCGATTGCCCCCGCCGCGATGCCGCTCGAATTGACGGCGGTCAACGAGATCGTGTAACCGTTAACATTGGCTGTTCCGTTAGGCTGGGCGCCACTATTGCTCAGCGTAAACGCGCTGTAGCCCGGCGCTGTGTTCGTTGCATTGGAGCGGGCATTGATGTCGACATCGAGCAGGTCGATGGCTCGCGACGACGTGGTGAACACCGTGGCAACCAACATTGCGGCCGCCAGAGGAGCCGCACGCCGGCGTCTAAAATTGGTCAACAATGCGCCCAGCACGGCGAACAGGGCGAGGCTGCTCGGTTCGGGCACCTGGGCGAGCAACTGATTGAATGCCCCCGCTCCATGGGCCGCGTTATACGCGGTGCGGAAGTTGCTAAAGTCGGCGAAATCGATCGACAGATCTCCATTCGTGTCTCCTTTGCGAAACGCTTCGACCTTCGTACCGGTTGAAACGTTGGTCTGCATATTGGCGAGCATGGCCTGAAAATCGGCGAGATTGGTGACGCCGTCTCCGTTGAAATCGGTGTTTGCGGTAACTGTGCCCGTGAACTGCGGAACCATCGCGGCGATCGAGCCGTCGGCCATCGTGAGCCAAATCACGACGTGATCGTACGGCGACTTGTTCCAGACGTTGCCGAACGAAATCGAGCCGCCGCCCGGGGCGAGCGAGATCGTAGATCCGTTGCCGTTCTCTTCCAGCAGACTGATATACGGGGTATTGGGCGGATCCGCAGGCGTGGTGATCGTCCAGCCGGCGTTGCTGTTATGCACCGCGTTCCAGGTCGACGCGTTTAGCCCGCCGCTGGCCGCCGATTCGATATGGATGGCTTTGATATCGAAGTTCTGTGCTGTGGGATTATTGATCGTGATTAACCCGGTTGAACGATTGAGCGTAGCCGTGGCGGCGACGACGGTACCTGCGGGGGCATATGCCACGCCGTCGAACCAAGTGCGGCGGCCAGCACCGGCGCTGGCTACGTCGTCAATAAATACGGGGAGATTGCCGCTTCCATCTGCCACGGCGGTGCCCGCCTTACCGAGCAGCATAATGAGCGGATTGCTGGGTCGTTGGACGAAGGTTCCGGTGTCGGGAGCAGCGGCGCCGGCGGCAGGCGGCGCATCCCAGACGGCGAGCGACGCCGCCACGCCTTGCGTGGAATTCGGGATCGGATTAGTTCCGGTCGGGCCCGTGAGGTCGTACAGCGTGTTGACGCCCGACGCGATGCCGGCGCGAATGGTCCAGTTTTCGTCCTGATCGGACCAATAGACGGCGTAGACGTCGTAGCTTGCGCCCGGAGTCAGACCGGTCAGCGTTTGCGTGATTTCGGGAGAGTCTTCCGCGACCGAAGATTCATAGAGGGTCGAATTCGAGCCGAAATCGGCCCGGCTGCCCCACAGGTTACTGGTGTCGGATTTCGGCGATTCGAAGGCAGTGAGCGGGCCGACGTTTCCGCCGAGCGGATCGGCATCAACGTACACCAATCCAACAGCCGACGCCCGCTGAATACTTTGATCGCTTAATAGAATCGTCATACACGCCAGCGCGATGAAGCGTGCCAGGCTCAAGTTTGTAACCAACCGAAACATTGTCGTTACCTCCCCGGGAGAGATTGCTTTTCAAAGTAGATTGAGTCTTAAGTGCCGTAATTTCAGACGAGCTCACTAATTGCAAGTTTGAAATGTTAGTGAATTGCGCGGCTTCGTTCGCCCCTCGTGAATGAGATGAACGCTGCCGCGAATAAAGCCAGAGTCGAAGCGTGCGGTTCAGGAATCGCTGCGCCCACCGCGGCCAACGAACCGGCGCCGTGGGCCATGTCGTAGGCCTGGCGGAACAGCACAAAATCGGAGAAATCGTTCTGTCCGTCTCCGTTGAGGTCGCCTTTGGCGTACGCCTGGTCGGCGGTGAGGCCTTCCAGGTTAGTGTGCAGGCCGCTGAGGTACATCGCGTAGTCGTTGAGATCGACGTCGCCATCGTGGTCGAGATCGCCGCTCAACATGCCTTGCAGCGGGCCGAATGCCGTCAGGCCGACGATATCCAGATCGTAGTTCGTGTAGCTGGAATACGTGCCGCGCATCCAGAGCAGCGCGGTGTGCGTTCCGTCCCATTTGGGCACGATCGGCCGGATGTTGTCTTCGCTCGAGTTGAACGTGATTGGCGTCCAGGCCCACGTAGCGCCGCTATCGGCCGTGAGTCCTTGGAAGATTTCGTAATGCGGCATCGAAACGTTCGTCCGCGGGTCGATCGGCGTTGAGATGAAGATGCGATTGGCATCGCTCGGATCGAGCGCCATGAGGCCCGTGTAATCGTTCTCGCTCGCGTACAAATAGCTGCCGGCTTTGGCGACTTCGTGAACCGTCCATTGCGTGCCATCTAAGCGGCCGTAGAGAAACCGATGGTCGGTCGAATCGCTGCCGTTGCGGGCGGTCATCGCCGCGTAAGGATGGCCTTGCGGATCGAGCTGCAGATCGGTCGTCCACGCGTAGCCCAGCGGCGACGTATCCGTGTTGAAGACCGTGCTGTAGTTCGTCGGCTTCATGGCCGAGTTATCGAAAAGATTGCTGTCTACCACGTTGCCGAACGAGTCGTACACCTTGCCGCCCTTCACGACGCCGTGGTAGATGCTGTTATCGTAAGCGCGGGGGTGATCGGTCGAAGTAATGAAGTGGATTTCATCGACGCCGTTGGTCGTGTATTTCACGTAAGGGCGGCTGCCATCGACGCCGGTGTACTTTGGGTCGCCCGTCGGCAGCGGCCAATTCAAGAGCTCGCCCGCATCCGCTTGCCACGTCGCGCCCTGATCGAGCGAAATGTTCACGTGCGGGTCGATATCGAACGTGCGAGTAAAATCGTAGAGCACGCCATTACCGTTATTTTCGGAAGACAAGTACAGCAAATTCGAGTACGTCGTGCCTGCGCCGTTATTGATCGTTTGCTCAGCACCCCAGCTCGAAATATCGCCCGGGTTCGTTGAGATTCGGTAGCGTGAGAAGTTATCCGAGCCGTGCGTCGAGTACATGGCGAGGTAGCGGCCATCGGGCCGACGCCACAGGGCGGCCGAATCGTGATCATCGGCCTGCAAGGAATCGTGCAGCGTGAATCGCGACACGGCGGACGTGGCCACATCGAGAGACATGACTTCGATGTCGCCGTTGCGGGGCGCGCCGCCGGTGCCGGAAGCGTTGCCGACGGAGCTGAGGATAATCGTGCCGGCCGAGCCGACGCTGGTATCAACGATGGCTCGCTCGTCTTGGAACCAGGACCAACCGCCGTTATCGTTGATCGTGATCAAATGTCCGGCCACGTCGTTTGTCGCTCGAGCGGAGTTCGCGCATGCTACGCCGGCGGCGATCAGCAGCAATATTGCCGAAGGCCTTGGCCAGGCTTTACTCCGCTGCATCCGTTGCATGCCGAGGACCTCAGTTGGTTACGTACGGCCGGTGTTTGCGCCGTCCGACGAAATTCAAGATTGCCGCGCCCGCAACGAAGAGAGCAACAGACGCAGGCTCGGGCACCTCGGCGACTTCGAAACCGTTGACGACGACGCCCACGGTCGCCCCGCCGCCGGGCGTGGTGTAAGGCGTGGTGTCGCGCGCGTGCAGCAACAATTTGCCCGTGGCATCGGTGATGGCAATGCCCGTGAACTTGTAAGTGTCGTTCGCCGTTGGCAGCACCGTGCCGTTGAACGAGGTGGCCGCGACGAGCGCGTCGGCGTTATTGCCGTCGAGCCAGTTCGCGGTGCGCGGCTGCGGGGCGGGCGTCGAGCCGCTGTCGAATGCGTAAACCGAAACGAGGTATTGGGTGTTCGGTTGCAGCGAACCGCCGCTGACGGTCATATCTAAGCCGCCGGTAGGGCCGGTGCTCGCCCCCGCGAAAATGACGTCGTCATACAAATCAGCAAACGTGAGCGCGCCGGCGTTCGCTGGCGTCGTGCGCAGCCGATCGTCAATCTGCCCGGTCGTGTTTTGAATGCCCGTTTGCACGTTGTTTTCGTCGAGTCCGTCGTCAAATGCTTGAAGGGTTACGTTGTACGCTCCGACTGCCTGCGATTCGAGCGCGCTGCTCGCGGCAGTCGTGCCGCCCATTTTCCAGCTCGAAAAGCCTGCTTGCGTGTTGCTCACTCCGCCGCCTGTTCCCGCGGTGCGATCATTAAAGTCAACGGTGAGCAGCGTGGCCGCCGAAGCAACTACGCTCTGCGCCGCAAAGAGCACGCACGCGAACAGAACCAATAGATGTCGATTCATTAGCTTGTCTCCAGAGAAAGTTTCAAAGCCGGGGGCTAGCGCCCCGGCTGATCAAAACAGCCGACGCAACTAGAACCGGTTTCAATACCTCGTAGCTGA
>DATBAY010000050.1:0-34201 GCA_036271295.1 Lacipirellulaceae bacterium
AGCAGCGCGAGAAAATGAAGCCCGAAGGCCAAGAGGTGAAGCAACTCGGCGGCTTGCACATCATCGGCACTGAGCGCCACGAAGCCCGCCGCATCGACCTGCAGCTTCGCGGCCGTTGCGGTCGTCAGGGCGATCCCGGCAGCAGCCGGTTCTATCTCTGCCTCGAAGATGACCTCATGCGCATCTTCGCCGGCGAGTGGGTCAAAAATCTGCTCACGCGGCTTGGCATGCAGGAAGGCGAGGCCATCGAAAGCCGCATGGTTTCCCGCCGCATCGAAGGCGCTCAGAAAAAAGTCGAAGAACGCAACTTCGAAGTTCGCAAGAATCTGCTCGAGTACGATGAAGTGATGGACGAGCAGCGGAAGCGCGTCTACAGCTACCGCCAGCGAATTTTGGACGGCGTCAATTGCCGCGACCTCATCACCGAAATGATCGACCGCGAAGTCGATGAAGCATTTAAGCGGTTCCTCGCCCCCATGTATGGCCAGGAAACGTTTGCCGCCGCAGCGGGCAACTTGCTTCACGTGCAGCTCGATCCGAAGGATTACCGCAGCTCCGATTATCGCGACGCCGAACGGCTCGCCACGGAGGAAGCCAATCGCATGTCCGAGTCGCAAGTGCTTGATGCGATTGACGAGAATCTTCCCGAAGGCGAAGAGGAAAGCGAATGGAATTGGGCTGCCTTGGCCACCACCGCTAACACGCGGTGGAATCTGAATCTCCGCGACCGCGACCTCAAGAAGTTCGGCCGCGAACACGTGGCCGAAGAGCTCATCAAGCTCGCTCACGATTCAATTCATCGAACCGATTTGTCATCTTGCGCTCGCTATTTGGAACACGATTTCGGGATTCGCACGGCGTGCGCGTGGATGCACGACAAATTCGGCGTCACGGTTTCGCCGGAAGATGCCCGCGACCTGGAACCGGCGAAATTCACTGAACTGGCCCATGAGAAGGCGATCGCCGCCTACGACCAGCGCGAGTCCGAATACCCCGTGCTCGCCGGGCTCTACCGGTTTTCGGTGCACGGCGCGGCCGGACAGCGGCAAGGTTTGCTCCGTGAAGATCTAGTCGATTGGGCCAAGCGCCGCTTCGATGCTGAACTCAGCCTTGACGATCTCAAGAATAAGCAGCGCGAAGAAATTCGCCAGCTGCTAGTTGCGCACAGTCTAAAGAACAACGAAAAAGCGAACCAGGTCGCTGCCGAGGCACAGCAACGGGTCGAGCAGCTGTTCGACGGCGAGCACAATGCGGCCGCCACGCTGGGTGCCGTGACTGGCCAAAACGGCAAGTTGACCGACCTCACGACGTGGCTCAAAACCACCTGCGATTCCGAAGTGACGAGCGAAGAATTGGCCCGCCTCGATCGCGAAGAAGCCGCCCGCAAGGTGTCGCAGGTTGTCGAGAACCACTTCCGCCCCGAAATGCGCCGCATGGAGCGAGCCCTGCTGCTGCAAATCCTGGATAGCGGCTGGAAAGAACATCTGCTGGCGATGGACCACCTCAAATCCAGCGTCGGCCTCCGCGGTTACGGACAGTTGGATCCCAAGGTGGAATTCAAACGCGAAGGCATGTTGTTGTTCGACAGTCTGTGGAGCTCGATCGGCAACTACGTGACCGACCTGATCTTCAAGATGGAACAACTCGACGAAAGCTTCGTCGGCAGCACGTGGGTCGAGGGCGCCGCGATCAAGGAAGAGGCCCGACCGGCAAGCGAAATCGAACAGCAACAACAGGCCGCAATCGCCGGCACCCAATCGGACAAAAAGATCGAACCGATCCGCAATATGGCTCCGCGCGTTGGTCGGAACGACCCCTGCCCCTGCGGCAGCGGCAAGAAGTACAAGCAGTGCTGCATGCGGAAATAAACTAAGCGATTGCTGGGAAAGGAATCCCGCATGGCTCGCCTCGCCTCTTGGCTGCTCAACCTGGTCTACCTGGCGATCATCGCGGTGGCGTTGCCGTTTATCATTTGGCAAGCCGTGCGCCACGGCAAATATCGCGAAGGATACCGAGAAAAGCTGTTCGGCTTGGTGCCGCGCCGCGAAGGCAACGCGACCTGCGTGTGGATTCACGCCGTAAGCGTCGGCGAAGTGAACCTGGTGGGCACGCTGCTCCGTGAACTTCGCGCTGCCTACGCCGATTGGCAGATCGTCGTATCCACAACCAGCCGCACCGGGTACGAGTTGGCGAAGAAGAAATACGCCGACCTCACGGTCTTTTACTGCCCGCTGGATTTCAGCTGGGCCGTTCGCAATGCGATGCGACGAGTGCGGCCATCGCTTCTGGTGCTCGCCGAGCTGGAACTGTGGCCGAACCTCATCGCGATTGCGAAGCAGCAGGGAACAAAGGTCGCGATTATCAACGGCCGCTTGAGCGATCATAGCTTTCCAGGCTATCGCCGCATTCGGCCATTCGTCGCTCGCGTACTTAGGCAAATCGATTTCATCGCGGCTCAAAACGACGAGACTGCCCAGCGATTCCTGGCGCTCGGCGCGCCGGCCGAACGCGTACAAGTTACCGGCTCACTGAAATACGATGGCGCTCAAACCGACCGCCGGAATTCTCGCACCCAAGCGCTTCGCGAACTTGCCGGAATCACACCCGAGGATGTCGTTTTCCTCGCTGGCAGCACGCAGGAGCCAGAAGAGCAAATGGCGATCGAGATCTTTCGCCGGCTAGTGCCCACAAATCCTCGCCTGCGATTGATTCTCGTCCCGCGCCATCCCGAACGCTTTGATGCCGTCGCCAGATTGCTGGAGGCATCGCAACTCGCGTGGCAACGCCGATCATTGCTGTCCGCAAAACCCCCGGCCGAGCCGAGGGCTGCCAAGCTTAGCACCCTGCCAAACGCGAGCCCTCGTAACGTCGGTCAGCCCCCGGCTCTGCCGGGGGTTCCCGCGCCGGTCCTGCTCATCGACACCGTCGGCGAACTTGGCGCGTGGTGGGGCGCGACGCAGGTCGCTTTCGTCGGCGGTAGTTTCGGCACACGCGGCGGCCAGAACATGCTCGAACCGGCCGCCTACGGCGCCGCCGTGTCGTTCGGTCCGAACACCCGAAACTTCCGCGACATCGTCGCGTCGCTGCTCGCCGCAGACGCCGCGGTCGTTGTCGACGATGAGCAGGCACTCGGATCCTTCGTCGAGCGATGCCTTCGCGACGGAGACTACGCGAGCGGGTTTGGCAGCCGCGCGCGTGCGCTCGTACAAGCGAATCTTGGCGCCACTGCCCGCACGCTTGCTCTACTTGAACAAACTCTTGGCGACCAACAGCTGCACCGTGGCCGGGAAGCTGCGTGAGACTCGCGATGGCTCGGCCACTGGCCGCTCGCGGCCCGGCTGCCTATAATCACCCCCGTATGTCAGTCATTGAAATTCGCGGCCTCAAGAAGTCGTATCGCGTCTACCAGAAGAAAGAAGGCCTGCGGGCCGCCCTCCACGGACTCTTCCGCCGCGAATACAAAGACGTCAATGCCGTACGCGGCATCGACCTGAATGTCGAGCAGGGCGAGTTTGTAGCATTTCTAGGCCCGAACGGCGCCGGCAAGACGACGACGCTCAAACTCCTCTCCGGAGTGATCAATCCCAGCAGCGGCACGGCTCACGTGCTCGGCTTCGTTCCCTGGCAACGCGAAAACGCCTACCGGCGGCGGTTCGCGCTCGTAATGGGCCAGAAGAACCAACTTTGGTGGGACCTGCCCGCCGCCGAATCGTTCCGGCTGCACGAACAAATTTACCGCATCGATCCCGCTCAGTTCGCGAACACGCACGATGAGCTGGTCGACCTGCTCGACGTGCGCCGCCTGCTCAACCAACCCGTCCGCGAGCTGTCGCTCGGCGAGCGCATGAAAATGGAGCTCATCGCCGCCCTGCTCCACTCGCCGGAGGTGCTGTTTCTCGACGAACCGACGATCGGCCTCGACGTCATCGCTCAGCACAACATCCAAAAGTTCCTGAAGTACTATCAGGAAGTTCGCCGCATTACGATTCTGCTCACCAGCCATTACATGAAAGACATCGCCGCGCTGTGCCATCGCGTCGTCGTCATCAACCACGGCGAAATCGTGTACGATGGCTCGCTCGCCGGCATCGTCGATCGCTTCAGCAGCCACAAAATACTCACGTTGCTTTTCGAAAGCGGCCAGCTGCCGAGCGACTTGAGCCGTTACGGCGAAGTCATCGAGCTCGCCGAGCCGCGCGTAAAGCTGCGAGTCGATCGCGACCAAATCTCGCAAGTCCTTTCGACGGTTCTCGCCAATCACACATTGGAAGACGTAAGTGTCGAAGACCCGCCGCTCGAAGAAGTGATCGCGCAAGTGTTTACCGAATCGGCCGAGAAGCCCCTCGCAGCTACGCCCGTTTCAGCTTAAGTAGTCACGCAATCTGCGCGTGCCAAGATTTCTTGAATGACTCCCGTCTTGGCGTCTGCGTAGTGCTGAACATATTCCCAACTGCGGGCCGCGAGCTCGCGTTTCTTGGCCTCGTAATGCTCACGATCGGCCGAGTTCGAGCGCAAGTGATCGCGAAATCGAATCATCCGCGCCACTTCTGAACATCTTTCCGAAAAAACATGCAGATTGATATCCGGCTCCGGCCCTTTCAGCATACGATGCTCAAACCAACCCGGCTCGCGGATTCGCAGTTGGTATCCACAAAACTCGAGTGGCGCCACGTAGCTCGCTTCGTCCCCCGAATTTGCAACGACTAGAACGATGTCGATAATCGGCTTGGCCGCCAATTCAGGCACCGACGTCGACCCCACGTGTTCGAGTCGAACCGCCGTACTTCCCAAGATGCGTCGAATTCTATTTGCCTCATGGTCGTAGGCTTGCGGCCACCGGGCGTCGTATTCAGCGAGCTGGATCGGCCCGCCATGCAGCCGAGCGCCGCCGATAGTGTAAGCATCAAGCTGGGCCTTCGTCGTCGGTTCTGGGCCGGTGTCTTCCATGTTGCGTTCCTAAACCTTGCGCTGCATCATCGCGAGGTCATCACGCAGCTCGAAACCCATGTGCCGCCAAAAACATTGTCCTTCACGGTTATTTGCGAACACACGAATGTTGCACTTCAACATGCCCACGCCGCTCAGTTCTGCTAAGCATTCCTCTACCAAACGCCTGCCGATACCCAATCCTCGATACGTGTGGTCCACCGACAGATGACACAGATCGCCACGCCGGCCGTCGAAGCCGCAGAGGACGGCACCCACGATTCTTTCCGCCGATCCGGCTTTCTCTTCGCAGGCAACTCGGCTGAGATCTGGATTTCTTTCTAAATAAGCCGCGATACGTTCCCGCTCGTCGCTCGCATCCAAACCGACGCCTTCGGTAGACTCCCACAGAGTTCGCACCGCGTCGTAGTCGTTGGGCCGCATCGGGCGAATGAGAATCGTCGGCATTGCACTAACATCGCTGGCTGCCAGCGTCCGCGTCAATGCCGACATGCTAGTCAGCCGTCGAGGTGGTTCGTTTGACTTCCGCCAGCCAAGCCTCCGTCGGAATGCCGTAAGGCCGAAATTTTTCGAGGGTGCCCAAATCCTCGCTCGCGAACAAACCGCGATGCTGACGCAGTTTCGTTGCCGCGGGGTTGTCGAGCAAGCTCGAGGAATCGGCCGCACTCATCTGGAACGCTACCCGCATTTCGAATTCACGCATTGCGACGCGATCGAGAATGCGATTCACGTTGTTGTATGAGTCGCACCACACCAGCGAGTGAATGCCCCACGCCGGCCCGTTGCGGAGGATTTCGCCCCATTGCTTGTCCGGGCTCGGCGGTTTGTCGCGGTCCGTCGAGAAGCTGAAATCATCTTCGCCGCGCCGCAACTCGCGGAAGCGGCCGCCGTTGAAGATCACCAGGAAAATCGGCGGGGCGTCTTCTTCGCCCGCCGCTTCGCGCCGAGCAAGCTCGGCCGCTATTTCGCCGATGACGCGCGCTGTATCGCGCATGCCGGCGACCTCGACTTTACCCGGCAAGGCATCGGCAATTCGCTGCCACGTGCCCGCTTCGGGCGATTCGGGCCGCGTGCCATCGAGAACGAGAATTGGCGATTGCGGAGTGCGATACTGAGCAGCGAGCGAAATGACGGCGTTCGCCAACACGCCAAGCGCGGATTCCTCCCACGCACCGACCACCAGCAGATTGCTGCCTGCGTGCCGGCCAAAACTAGCAAAGGTGGGCTCTTTAATGGCGACGGCCGCGCCAACCCAGGCCTTTTGCGCCGCTCCCGCAGCAACTTGCCCGCCTCTCAGCATCTCGCGAAGCTGCAAATTGTTCGCCGGGTCCGCTGCCTGATCTCCCTCGAAGACGATGGTCTCCTTCGCAGCCTCGCTAGGTTTCTTGCTCTTGTCTTCGATCTGCCGCAGATAGCTGATCCGCTGCGACTCGGGCAGCCACACCACTTGGAATGGATGGTTGCCGGCGAGCAGCCCGTTCTGGTCGTTGTAGATCGCTTCTCCCGGCCGGCTCAAGAACCGGGCGGCCTCGTTGCGTTCGTCGCTCAAAATGAGGTGTGCGTCGGCCTCGCTGCATTGGAGCGCGACGCGCACGGCCATCTGCCCCATCGTACTGCGATTGAGCGAATACGCACCGCTCAGCGTTTGCGAACCGAGCAGCACATGGATGCCGAACGCGCGGCCTTGACGCACGAGCCGATCCAAAAGCAAGCCCGCGTCTTGCGCAAGCTTGTCGTCTTCGACGAAAAGTTCTTGAAACTCATCGACAATAAACAACACTCGCGGCATCGGCGCTTCCGGGCGCGCTTTACGAAAATCGGCCAGATCCTGGACGCCGGCCCCACGAAACAATTCGCCACGCCGTTGCAGCTCGCCATCCAATCGCTCCAGCACGCTGAGCCCAAACTCGCGTTCACTTTCGATCGCAATCACGCGGGCGTGCGGCAAATGATGCGTCGCATAGGTTTTGAACTCAACGCCCTTTTTGAAGTCGATCAGATAAAACTCGACCTGTTCCGGACTGTAGATGAGCGCCGCGTTCGTAATCAATCCATGCAAAAACGTCGACTTACCCGAGCCGGTTTTGCCCGCAACTAACAGGTGTTGTGAGGTCCCTTTTCCCAAGCGAACCGACTGCAACCGGCGCGCCCCGGCGCGCCCAATCGGTACGACCAGTTCCTTGGCTGTATCACCTTGCCAGTACTCTTCTTGCGGCGGCGCCACTTGCTCGAAGGGCACCTCGACCTTCATCGAATCCTTCGCAGCGCGGCCGGCCGCACGCACGACATCATTGAATCGATCCGCGGTTGGCGGCCGATCGAGCGTCAACGGCAAATGCTCAAATGCCGGATATCGCCAGCGGAAGCCCGACCGTTCTGTTTTCTTCGCAGCCGCTTGTGATTGCGGAAGCGAACTGACCGATGGCAGTTCCTCGTCAAAACTATCCGTGCGCTCCTCAGCCGGCGGCGACACCCAATCCAGGTGCACCGCCGTTGCTTCCAGATCTTTCAAGTCGAAGTTCGCCGGCATCTTTTGCTTGCGGTCAACCATAATCAGCGTGTAGACACCGCATCGCGGTCCGCTCGTCGCGATGCTCACCAACTTTCGCGCCGCCGCTTCGCTGAAGTTCGTCGGAAAGTTGGCGACGACCAGCACTTGAAACGGTTCGGCGACCTCGCCCGCCTGCGCGTTGTATTCATGAATTGTGGCGAATTCGTTCCGCAGATACTTCTGCAGCACCGTTTCCATGTGGGCCGTGAGCCGCGTGAGCTGCTCGTCGATCTGCCGCGAATCGGTCCAGATTCGGCTGGCGATCAAATGCTCGTCGAAGTCGGCCAGGTGCATGAACGACGCAAAGTTTTCGCCCAATCCAACCGGGTCCAAAATCGTGAACCGCACTTTCCCCGGAGGCATCGCGGTCAGCATACGCAGCATCATCAACTGCAGTACTTCCACGGCCTCGCGCCGTCCGTCCTCTTCCGCCGTAATTAACAGCACGGGTTGATCTTCGAGCGTCATCATCGCCGGCAGCCGCAGTGATGTCTCCGTGGGCCGCAATCGTGCATCCGGCGATATGCCGTTCTTTACGTTCGCCAAGTCCAGCGTCACGTTCCCGAATTGGATGGCCGGCGCCGCCTCGTGGGGTGCGGGCCACGATTCGTATTCGGTCGAGTTCCAATCCGGAAACAACCTTTCGCACTCGGCGCGAATGCAATCCCACGCGTCGCCAAGCTCGCCGAGACCCGCACGCCAGCGATCGTTGAGCGCCTGCCAATCGCGGTCGTGCTCCGCATGCGCAGACTGCGCGCTGCGAATGTAGGCGTCGCGAATTTCGACCTCGCGCCGATCGCGATTTTCCGTAATTTTCGCCAAAGTCGCCGCATGTTGTTGTTTCAATGCAGCGAGATTGGCATCCTGTTTTGCGCGCAATTCCGCGAGCCGCTGAGGAAACGTCTGCCCCGCACGCCCGATTTCGCTTTCTTTCCATCGCTCGCGTTCGCCGACAAGCGAACTCAATTTCTCTTCCGCCGTGCTCAAATGCTTATCGCGCTCGGCAACGAGTGCTAACGACTCGCGCTCGGCCCGCTCCCGAGCGCCTTCCAAAGCGACCTGCAAAGCTTGCCGCGTATCCGCCAGGAGTTGCTGAATTCTCTGAAATTGCGTGCCGCTCACGCGCCGCGCTATCGGCCGCAGCCAGACCAGTACTATCGCCGTGGCGATGATTGCCAGCGCAAAGCTTGCCGCCACCCAAATCCAATTCTGCCATCCCAGCACGACGGCAGATGGCACCGTCGCAACGAACCAGAGGCCGAAAAATAAGCCAAACGGTGTGCCGCCTTCGAAAATCCGCGACAGCCTTTGGCTATGGAGGGCTACGGTTTCCTCTCTAACTGCGGCGGTCATTTCGGACGATTGTCCGATGATCTCGTCGACGCCATCCGTACCATTTCTTGAAGACGCGGTGGTTTGGGTTGACGCGGATTTCGGGAGCGACTTCCAGCCCCGCTGGGCGTTCGCCGGGGCGTCTGAATTCGCAGAACCACTTGCCGTCGACTCGGCGTCACCGTTCAAGCCTTCGCTGACCGGCTTGAATGACGCGACGACTGGTGGAAAATCTCGCCATTGCCGCCGCGTCTTCATGATCTCTATCGCATCGTGCTCGAGAACGGCCAGTTCCTCGTGACTCCGCTTGAGCTTTTGCACGGCCGCCAAAAACTTTTCGCGCGGGCGGCCCTTGAGCGCATCGAAAACCGTGAGCGCCTCCCAGCTCGCCGTTTGGAGTTCGCCGTGGGCCGCTTCGGTGGCCCGAGAAAACTCCGACTCTACGCCGTGTCGTAAACCTTTGTATTCTTCCTGGGCGGCGTCACGGTCGGCTTCATATCGCCCGCGGGCGGCGGTCGTCGCTTGCTCGAACGCGGTCGCGGCCTTCGTCCGGTCGTCGGCGAAACGCGATGTCACTGCAGAAGTTGCGGAATCCCGCGTTTTCTCTGCCTCGGTCAGCGCAGCGGAAAGATTGGCCGAAGTCCGCTGCTCCTCCTGAGCGCGCTCATTCGCCAGCCGCTGCAAATCGCGAAGCAATTCCAGCTCGCGACGCGTGGAGAGTCGTTCTGTAGCGGTCGTCTCACGACTCACAATCACGCTCCACCTCACTAATCAGCAAATTCATCCTTCCAATCGCGTCGAGCGCCAGTTTGATCCGTGGAATCATCGGTTCCAGATGTCGCTCCTGAAAACTCTGGCTCACGGCGTCATTCCACACGCCGTCGCGCTCGTTCCACACTGTTTCCAATTGTTCGAGCGCGTGTCGAATTCGCCCCGCACCAGTGGAAAGATCGCATTTTCGCATCGAGACTATTCCAAATAAAACAATTTCACGCAGGATCGCGGAGGAATCTCACCACGACGACACGCCGAGATTTCAAAATACATTTCGATTTGCTAGTGAACTTCGTCGTGTCCGTCGTGCCGTTGTGGTTAATAAAATCCCTCCGCGCCCCCTGCGCCTCTGCGAAAGATAATTATGTCTTTGAATCGATTTCCTCGACCGGGTCACGACCCTCCGCCGGCGCCTCCTCGGCCGCTAACTTATTCTCAGTCGGCGCTACTTCCCCCGCGCTCCAAATTGTCTTCGCCATCGCAACGTCGTCGTAGGAGCTCCTTGGATCCACGGAACGCAACGCCTGGTACTCCTCCAAATTGCGAACGACCCGATTCAACACGCCGATGGCTTGCGGCACGTCGAACTCGATCATCTTCACGAGCTGCGATATCCGCCCTTCGTATTCAAACAATTCGTGCCGCATTGTCTGCTGCCAATGCCGCACGCGATCGCTCTTTTCTCGGCAATACTCTAATCGGGCTTGCGCCTTTTTCAGCTCCGCCCGCTCTTCGTAGCAACTTGGCCGCTCGTCTGCGACTGGGAACATCAAACAGCGATGCAGCGCCTGCTGCGCCTCGTGGGCCTGATCCATCGCCAACCGAATTTGATTTTTCCAGTGCTTCGGGCGGTCATGATCCAACCACGCTTGCACGCGCCGCATCTCAGAACTCAACTCGGCCAGCGCGTCGGTCACTCGATCCACAAACGTCACGAGCGCAAGCCGTACGGCTTCGATGGCTTCGGTCGAATAGACTTTGGCGGGACCGCTCATACGCTATCTCTGCTGCATATACTCTTCTATGCGCTCTGCTTTTCGCAGCAGGAACGGCGCGTGCTCGTTCGTAACTTCAACGTACCGGCCGATCACTTTCATGTGTTCTTCGAAATCCTCGACGAATTTTTTGTGCTCCTGATCGCGCCATGTCGCACCGAGCGAATGCAGCTGCGCCCGCAGCGACGTAAGTCGCTCTTCCAATTCCTGATTGAATTTCTTAAGGTTCTGCGCGAATCGCCGCAGTTCGGCAGGATCAACAATTGCTTGCGACATAGGCGCTCCTCGCAGGCTCTGGCGGTAGCCGCTGCTAGCCACGCCAAGTTGGCGTCCACACTAGAGTTGCGTCGAAACCGCGGCTTGAAAGCACACGTGTTATTATACCCCGCTAGATTTCGTGGAATATCAACGCGCTGCCTCGAATTTGCATCTGTCGCAATTAATCTGCCGACACCGCTACGTGGAATGTCGAATCTCTTGGCACTCCGCCCGCAAAATACGTACAATCAGATTAGGGAGTTCAACCCGTCGTTCTCGCAGTCCAGGCACTGCAAGGAGTTTTGTTTTGTTAACCGAGCAAGAAGTTTCGCGCAGTTGGAGTCATTTGTTCAAGGGCGGCAATTTCGAGCCTGCCACATTCGATCGCGCGGAACAGTTGTTAGATGAGTTGCGATCCGAAAGCCCGTTGCGTCATCGCCTGACCATGGAGCTCGAGGAACTGCGTAACTTGCACGCCAGCAAGCACAGCGTCGGCGCCTAACACGCTAAAGACGCGTTCAACTTAAATACGGAACCCAGCGACTGAACTGCTATGCTCAGCGTCGTCCAGGGTTACGGCGTACAGCTTGGCCACTATCTCTTGCGATCAAGCCGGCCCGATTTGCCGATGGCTCGCAACAGCCTCCAGCCTAAGAATGCGCTCAACGCAACGCCCAAAGTACCAGGAATCGATGCGCCGCTGATCTCCCACACGTGCTGGCTGATCAGCAGGGACGACCCTAGAAAAAGCGAGCTAGTAAGCAGCCCCAGCACAAGTCGATTCACGGAGGGCTCCAGCCCGCGATGATCGAGATGGACGTCGAACTTGCCGCTTTCGACTTGCTGCAGAATATCGCGCAATCGGCGTGGCAACACTTCGGCTAATTTTTCCACCTCGGAATAGATCCGCCGCGCTTTGCGCATTTGCCGCGCTGGCGACAAACGCCGCCGCAGCATCTTTTTTTGATACGGCTCGATCAGCTCCATCAAGCTGAAAGTCGGCTCCAGCATCCGAGCCGTGCCTTCGAGCATCACCAATACTTTGATCAACATCGCCATCGATGGCACAAATACGATCCGGTAGCGCTGCACGATTTCAATCATCTCCGTCAGCGCGCCCGCCAGATCAAAAGCGTCCACCGGCTGATTGGCGTAGTGATTCACAAATTCCGCCAAGTCGACGCCGAGCGCCGGCTCATCTAAACCCGTCGGCACCGATCCCAACCGCATCACGAGCGAGGTCAATTGCTGCGAATCTTGTGAAACGATCGCGACCAACATGTCTTCAATGTCTTCGCGCAGCTGCTCGTCCAGCCGGGCAACCATTCCAAAATCGAGCAAGCCGATCTCGCCGCTCGGCAATACGACCAGATTCCCTGGATGCGGATCAGCGTGGTAAAACCCGTGCTGAAAAATCATCTCCAGGTACATCTCGGCCCCATGCCGCGTGACCTGTCGTACGTCAACATTCGGCATTTGCCGCACCGCGGAATCGCACAGCTTCGCGCCGTCGAGCCATTCCATCGTCAGCACGCGGCTCGTCGATAGGGCCGGATATAACCGCGGAATTCGCACATGCGGCGATTTGGCGAAGTTCCGCGCAAACTGCTGCAAGTTGCGTCCTTCGCGATCGAAATCCAGTTCGCGCCGAACCACGCGGCGAAATTCCGCCACGGTCGCCAGCGGCCGATACGATTGCAATTCCGGAAGCTTTTCAGCTAACTGCGCGAGACCGGCCAGAATATCGAGATCGACTTCCATCCGCCGACGGATGCCCGCGTGCTGGACCTTCACGACAATGTCGTCGCCCGCGCGCAGCCGGGCGCGATGCGCCTGACCAATCGATGCCGAGGCGAGCGGCGTCGTATCAAAGTCGGCGAACAAGTTCTCGAGCGGCTGCTCGAGCTCCTCTTCGATCGTTTGACGCACAACCTGCGGATCATCCGCCGCCACGCAAGTCTGCAACTTTTGCAACTCCTGAGCGAGCGGCATTCCCACCTGATCGGGCCGCGTGCTCAGAATCTGTCCTAACTTGATAAACGTTGGACCCAACTCTTCGATCGCCATCCGAATCCGCGTCTCGCGATTGAGATGGGCAAGTTTCTCACCCTCGCGATTCTTCAAAAAGCCCTTCACCAATGGCAAATCGAAGTGGCTGATCCCATCCGCCAACCCGTATTTGCTCAGAATCGTAAGGATTTCTCCCCAGCGATTCACATTTCGGTACACGTTGGGAATAGTAGTGATTTTCATGACAAACGACGATTAGAACGCAACGAGCAAAAGATTTGTCCGCAGATGTCGCAGATTAATCCAGATGAAAAACAATGAGTCAATTTTGGATCAGCTTCTCCAACTCTCTCGTTTCACTCGCTTCGATCTTTCATTCCTTTTCTTCTATCTGCGTACATCTGCGACATCTGCGGACAAATCTCTTCTATCTGAATTCTCGACTGCATCCGAGAGGAATTCAATCACGTCACCGGCACGAGCCGCCCCGAATCCAGCTCCATTCGGCGTTGTAGCTGGGCCGCGAGCGATTCACTATGCGTCACTACTACCAGGATTGCATTGTGCTCGACCTGCAGTTCAAGAAGTAAATCTGCAATTGTTCCGGCTGTCGTCCGATCCAAATTGCCTGTCGGCTCGTCGGCTAGGAGCAGCGTTGGTTCCCGCACCAACGCCCGGGCAATCGCCACTCGCTGGCGTTCGCCGCCCGAGAGTTCCGCCGGGCGGTGCATCAGCCGCCGTGCCAAGCCCACGCGCGTCAGCAAATCGGTCGCCCGGCGTTGATCATCCGGTGTTGCGGCGCCGTCTGCGAGAAACGGCACTAAGACGTTTTCCAAGACCGTACACTGCGGCAACAGATGGTGCTCTTGAAACACGAATCCGACATTCTCACGACGAAACTCTGCAAGTTCCGGCTCACTGAGCTTCGACGGATCCTCGCGCGCCAGCAACACGCGGCCCGACGTCGGCGGCTCGAGCGTTCCTAAGATCGAAAGCAGCGTGCTTTTGCCCGATCCGCTCGGTCCCAGAATGGCCAGATTCTCGCCGCGATGAAGCGCAAACGATACGCCAGATAGAATCCTTAGCGGCTCGGCCGGCGTCGCGTATTCTTTGACAATATTCTCAACAACCAACTCGGCCGCTTCGGTTTGGCTTGCCATACCATTCATCCATCAGCCAGTGGCCAGCTTGCGAAGTGCTTCCGCAATCGCATCGGGAATTGGAATCGAAACCGGTGGTTCGCCATGCGGCACGCGGCAGCAGACGCTCGTCATCTTGCCATGCGCCACGTCTCGTCCATGCTGTGAAAACGCAAAGCCGTACGTCACACTCTTCGTGCCGACGCGCTCCACCGTGACATCGATCTCCAGCACGTCTTCGCACCGCGCGGGCGAACGAAAATCGCACGAAGCCGACACGCGCGGAAAGCTCACCACGTCGCCGTCGATTTCCGAATAGACGCTGAAGCCCAGGCTTCGCAGCAACTGGTGCTCGGCCGCTTCCATGAATCGGAAGAACGCCGAAAAGTGCATAATCCCCGCCATGTCGGTATCAGAGAACTCGACAAAGCGGGAAGTATGAAAAGGGAGCGACATGTTCAGTTATCGATCGACAAAAATCGCAACGCGTTGGTGTAATGGATGCAATCAGATCCTTGTCGATGTAATAGGATCGAAAGATCCAGATCATCGGTCAACGTAAGATTGCCGGCCTGGCCTTGAACGTTGATCGCCGCATCCGTCAGACCGAAATGTACGAAACTTTGGTTTTGCACCGCGTCGTTTGTCGAGACATATTCTTCGCGCAGCACTTGCACTACGTTTTCGCGTAGCGCTGTTCGAACGACAGCTCGCATATCTCCACGCAAGTGGCCGCTTAGATTTGACACCTCCGTCATAATATTTGGCGTCGTTAGCAGATGAGCGAATCGTCTGATGAAGTAATCAAGGATTCGGAAATCATTGGAATTGTAGTGGCGTGTAACTTTCTCCTGCTGAATACGTGCAGGATCAATCGAGCCGACGCAATAAACCACAAACAAATTACTATCGAGAAGCAGGCCCCTACGGGCGTGTTTGGCAACGATTTTCGCGAGCCAAGGCTCAAACACTTGGGACGGGCCTTATTTTCATCGCCTTAACCGCGCCCGTTTTCTGGTCAACTTCGAGCGTCTTATATTTGCGTACCAATCGTTTTGTTTGGCCCTTGGTGACTTTAGTAATCTCCGCCAGCATGCCATATGGACCGGAGAACACTTCTTCCTCATCGGCTTCGGCAAGAAAACTCAACGTCACAAGCCAGAATCGATCGTCTTCCGATAGGTAAACCTCTTCAAGCTGCAGACCGCGCAAGCCACTATATAGCGCTGAGATATGTTCTATTGCAGCTTGAACGGCTTGTTTTATCTCGATCATGGCACGATTGTCCTCCGGGGCAAGCGACGACCCTCTCGTCACTGTAACCACAAAGGCATTCTACCACGCTGGAAGACCGTGAGAACGTCTCAGTCGCCAACGTATGGCAACAATGCCATGAAGCGGGCTCGCTTGATCGCCCGAGCAACCGCGTGCTGGCTCGCCGCGTGGCAGCCCGTCTTGCGACGGCTCACAATCCGGCCATGCCGGTTGGTGAGCTTCGTGAGCAAGTCGAGGTCTTTGTAATCCACGTACATCGGCCGCGGCGCGTGGCCCTCAATGTAAATTGGATCGCGCTTCGCGACCTTCTTTACGTTCTTGTTGCGCTTGTTGCGGTCGTTACGATCGTTTTGATACGGCGGCATGGCGTTAACCGAGAGTTGGCCTCTAATACTGGAATAGTCGAATCCACGATTTTAGCGGTTTTCGCGGCCGCTGCCAACCGCCGGTTTTCAACGCGAATTTGAAGCCAAATGATAGCTCCTGGCAAGAAACGCCGTAGAAGCGGCGCTCGATTATCGCGAGATTGCAACTGGTGCCATCGCGGTCGAAGCGGGAGTTGGATCTACAACCACTGCGTCGGCGACCACATCGATCCGGGTCCATTCGAATCGAATGTCCACGCTCTTTGCCGAAGCGGGAATCGCGCCGGCAAATTTACCGTCCACGGTTACCGTCGTCGGCGCAACGACAACCTTATGTCTCAACGTCGTGATGATGGCCGAGTCTTTGGTTGTTTCCAACCCGAGGCACGGCGTATGCCCGCCGGCCGAGATTGTTCGCCCGTTGCTCAGCGATGCGCCCACAGATGCACTTCCCGTCACCACAGCGCTTGCGACCGCCAAGACAACCAGCCCTGCGATCAATATCGCAAGCCCCGCAATGATTCTTATGGTCCATTTGGCCATGTGAATCTCCATGCGACGTCCGACACCGAAATGATTTCGCAAGCAAAGCGTAGTGAAATGTGCTGCAGGAGTCCACTTCGATCAAGAAACGTTGGCATTGCCGCGATTTCTTGCAAGTAGCGTTTGATATAGCTCGCGCGTTTGCCGAGCCATTGCGGCCGCATGGTAGCGATCTTGAACTGCGCGTTGGCCGGCGAGTCCTAGCTGCGCGGCTTGCAACGGGTCCCGCAGCAGTTGTTCGAGTTTGCTAGCCAGATCAGCCGGATCGTGAGGTCGATGTAACACGCCTCCGGCGGTGTCGTCCACCATTTCCGAAAAGCTGCCATGGTCTGGCAATACGACCGGGACGCCGTTCGCCATCGCTTCGAGCGCAGGTATGCCCTTCGATTCCCGATACGCGGTCGGCGTGCTGAAGATATCAAGCGACTGCAAGAACGCAATTTTTTGTGCGCGATCGAGTTCTCCCAGGTATCGAAAATGCCCGGCTAACGGGCCGGATGCGGCACGGTCTTCGAGTCTTTTTAGATAGCTCCGATCGCCATCGCCCAAATATCCGGCGGCGCGTAGCTCAAACGGCGGCAAATCACTCTGCTTCGCCAACAACTCGCAAGCCTCGACCAACAAGTGCAGGCCCTTGTCCTCACAAATCCGCGCAAAGTAGCCGATGACCTGCGGTTGATCGGATCGCTTGTTTGGCGGGCGAACCCCCGGCAGAGCCGGGGGCTGACTATCTCGACGAATCAGATAGCCTTTCTCCGCACCAATTCGCTCGGCAGCCCCCAGCTCCGCCGGGGGTTTCGCAGCGGCGTGCCCGTCCAAGTTCAATCCATGCGGAATGACATGCACTTTGCCATGATCGACTCCGAGATAATCGGCCATAAAATTTGCGTAGTACCGATTGAGCGCGACGAACGCGTCCACATCGCCCGCCCGCTCGCGCAAGTGAGCGCGAGCCTCTTCATAAAACGGCGGTCGCAGCTTTTCGAGAAACAAATCTTCGCCCGATAGTTGGCAAACGACGGGCGGTCCCCCGCGGTCGCGAATCATTCGCGCCATGCCGATTTGCATCGAATTCGAAAGATGCACGACATCCGGCTTCACCTCCGCGAGCAACCAATGCACAAGCTTTTCGACTTCCTTCCGTTGATTGCCCGCTTCGCCGCGCAGCATCGAAACTGTCATCCCACCCAGCTGCGTAGGATCAACGCTTGAGGCCCGTTTCGACAAACGTTCGAGCAAGGCCGGATTATCGAGCAACCGATCGAACCACCACGGCGTATGCCGGAACAATGGAACCTTTTCTTGAAGGTACACGTTGATACCACCAAAGAACACGCGACCAATGCTGACGTCCTGCTCATCCGTCCGCAGCGGCGTGTACGTGGGAACGAGCAGCACGTCCTCGCCCAGCGCGAGCAGCGCCGCCGCCAGCGTGTTGTCGTGCAAGCAGCTGCCGCAATACATGCCGGCCGCCCCAGCCGTGATGTATGCGATCCGCATGGAAAGGTCGAGGGGTCTAAGGATGAGGGTCGAGGACCAGAATTTTAGTTTACCTCGACGACAGCTTGCGGTTTAACTCGTCACGCCTTCCGCCTTCATGCGATCGAGCCATGGGTCGAGATCGCTGAACATATCACCGGCCCCTTCATGGAAAATCCGGCCGATGAGAATATCCGTCATCGGGCCGATATGCTGCGGATATTCGCGGATAAATTTCCCGACACGAAACTGCCCGCAATACCAGGCCTCGGCCAGTTTGCGAACCCAACTGGTACCAACTGCAAATTCATCCACCCACTTACCAAGCTGCTTGGCCGACGTATCGCCCGTTTCCAAACCTTCGATAATCGCATCCGCCGCCAACTGCCCACTCTTGAGCGCGAAATACACGCCCGATGAATAGATCGGGTCGATAAATCCCCAAGAATCGCCCACCAGCACCCAACCATCACCCGACGATCGGCCCGTGGTGTAGGAATACTCTTTGACAATATCCAGCCCGGCTACAAGTTCGGCGCCTTCGAGCCGCTTCGCCATGGCCGGACAATTGACGACCTCCTGGGCAAAAATCTCGTCCGGCGTGCCGGCATCTTGGCGGAAGAAATAATCGGCATCGCTAACGCAGCCAATGCTCACCACGTCGTTCGAGAGCGGAATGTGCCAGAACCACGAGCGATTCGACTGCGTGCGGAAGCACACCGTCATCACGCCGTTTTCGATCACATCGCGCCGCGAACCGCGGAAGTGGCCCCAAATTGCGGCCTTGCGAAATGCCGGATTCGGCGTGCGGTCAGCAAAACGTGCACCGAGCAATCCCGCCTGCCCCGTCGCATCGACGACGACCTTCGCGCGAATGACATTTGACGCTTTATCGGGAGACGATTCACCAGCCAATTTCACGCCGACGGCGCGATCGCCTTCGAACACAACATCCAGCACCCGCGCCCCGCGATGAACCTCAACGCCTTTCTTCGCGGCGTTCTCCAACAAGAATGGATCGAATTTCGTCCGCTCCACATGCCACGTGCGGCCGCACGGGCGAGGATCATGCTGCGTGAACAAAAACGGCGACGACTCCTTGCCGCTGCTGCTGATGAACTGCACGCCCACCTTTTCAACAAACGGGCCCGTTTTCAGCTGGTCCAAAATGCCCAGCCGCTCAAAGATCCAGTACGTCTCGGGCATCAGCGATTCGCCAACTTTGCGGCGAGGTTCCACGTCGCGCTCCAACAACAGCACACGACAACCGGCATCCGCAACCAACGCCGCGCTCGTGGAACCGCTCGGACCACCACCCATCACAATGCAATCATATTCCGTGGATGAAGGTTTCATGGCTCCTAAACTTTTCTATTCACCACGAAGGCACGAAGAACACAAAGGAAAAATCGAAGTGCCTTCGTGCTCTTTGTGCCTTCGTGGTTTAAAAAACCTAAACCGGCAATTTCACGATTTCCAACAACTGCACAGTCGGCCGCTCATCCACCAAAATCTGAGCAGTCCGACCGTAGATCGGCAGCTTGCCATTCACGCCCAAATGCTGCTGCAGCACTTTCGCTGGAATAATTTTCCAGAGCGTGATCAGCTCCACTTCGCGCAGCACATTGTGGTCGATCAGCACGCGCCCCAGCGGCGCCCTCTTGCCGGCAATCTCTTCCTGCGCGGCGGCGGGCAGATCCGTCAGCCAAATCCGCATCATTCCGAATTGTACGACGGCTCCATCCGATTGGCGACTCAACAGGCTGGTGCGGGCGTAGCTCGCTTCGTCTCGCCATTCATCGAGCGCTGCCACCGAAACGTGCGACTTATGCCAGCCCTCGAGCGCGACCGTCATGTGGTCATTGTGAGCAAGCAATTCGCGATAATTGACGGGCAGCTCGTCTACGCCCACGGGCTCGAATTCACCCAACTCGCTGAGACTCTCGTAGAACAACGTCGCCAATCGCGACGCGCTACGTGAAAACAAATCGGCTTCGAAGGTGGGGGAGGCGGGGTCTATCACCGGGCGGGGACGGCCAAGGGACGACAGCTTGTCTCTGTCGTGGCAGGCTGCTGCAAGACCGTGTCAATCAAATGATGAGCCAGCGCGCGAAGGGCCGCCGGCTCCAGTTCGTCGGCCACATGCACCGCCTTTTCGCGATGCTCGCCGACCAGTTTGAATGCTTTGGAAAACGCGCCGGCCTGTTGGAATAGCGCGCGAATTTGTTTGAAAACCGCCGGCGTTGCTTCCCCCTCGGCAACCAGGCGCTCCAGCTCTTGGCGATTAGCGTCGCTCAACCCCTCGAGCGCCAGCGCCCACAACACCGTCGGCCGGCCGCCGAGCACATCGCCGCCGAGCGTGAGCTTGTTGAAGTCGTCGCCTTGCCAATCTTGCAAATCGTTGAGAATCTGAAATGCAATCCCGAGATGCTTGGCCAGTTGCGCCACGGGCTCGGCATACTTTTCCGCAGGTCCCGCCAGTCGCAAACCGCAATACAACGCGGCTTCGAACGCCGGCGCCGTTTTGAGCGCGTAAATCTTGAGCGCGTCGTTCGGCGACAGTCGCTTATCGCGATTATCGCGCCACACGAGTTCGGCGCCCTGCCCTTCGCTCAACTTCGTATGCGCATCCGCCAGTTTGTTGAGGATGTCGGCCGCGGCTGCCGCGCCCAGTGCTTCGGTATCACGACTCACGAGTCGATAACCAAGCCCGATTAAAAAATCGCCCACGTTGATCGCTGTCGGCACACCGTGCGCAATATGCAACGTCGGCCGGCCGTAACGAAATTCATCACTGTCCTGAATATCGTCATGCACGAGCGACGCTTTGTGAAACGACTCGATCGAAATCGCGGCGCGGCGAACCGTATCGTTCAAATGACGGCATTCTCGCTCGGCATCCGTAGCGCGTGAGCACTTTCCGCCCGTCAGTGCGTCGTATGCCGCCAGCGTAATGAACGGCCGCGAGTACTTGCCGCCCTTCGCCAAAAAGTCGTAAGCAATCGCCTCGGTTGCCGCCAGTGGGTCGAGACCACGGGTACCTGCGCCGTTCACTGCCGCGAGCCGCGGGCCGCCGCGCGCTCGGGGGATCAACCGCTCCAATTCATCGGCCTCGAACATCTGCCGCGCGGCGTCGAGCAGATGCTCATAATAATGCGGCTCGGTCGCTGGCGCGTCCTGTCGCGCAGATGTCATGTGCTAAACCTTTCCGGGACCGTCAATCACACCGCCGCCAACTTTCAAACGTATGCGCCAGTGCCACCCCTTACTCTGTGACCTTTCCTGCGGCCAATTTGTTCGCACCTATCGAATTGCCGTTACGGCCAGTGCCGGCGGAACCAATGTGGCCATCGCCTGCGATAAGGCCTCTGCTGCGAAAACCAGCGGGTACAGCCGATCATAATACCATATTTGCGGGAAATAGAAACCGATGATCGCCGGCCGCCGATGCCGGTCCTGCTCGATGGCATTGGCCAACCATGCCGAGCCACGCGACACGGCGCGCTCGAATGCCGGCGTTCTCGCAGCGAGCGGCAATAGCGCCATGACCGCCGCGGCCGTTTCTTCAACGCTGCAGAACTGGTCCAGTGCTTCATTATCGCGCCATGATCGCCGGCTGTCGTTCTCCGAATAGTCGACGGGCGCTCGCGGCGGCCCCCAGCCCCCCGAGGCGTGCTGCGACGCCAACAACCACCCTGCCGCGCGCTGCGCTGTATTCGAGTCGAGCCCGTTCAGCTCACCCACCGCTTCGAGCACCTGGCAGGTGCCGAGAACCGGGTTCTCGTCGTTCGCTTGATGTTGGTTGCCAAACCACAGCGGAATAAAACTCCCGTCGTCACGCTGCACGGACTCTAGAAACTCAATCGCACGCTCGATCGCCGCAGGGAGCCGGCCGATGACATCGTGGAGAGCGGCGCGCGTATAGCGCGGCGATTCGATTTTCCAATATCGATGCCACGCCGCAATTGCTCGTACTGAGGCTGCCGTCGCATCGACACAGCTGGCCGCGCCGGCCTGCGCATCATCGTTCCGAGAGTAGGTGCCCCAACCCCCGTCGTCATTCTGCATTTCGAGCAACCAACCAACGCCCCAGCCCGCGGCCCGCTCGATCCGTTCGTCCAGCGAGGCTCCGACCGGACCGAAGCCTTGAGCTAACAGCCAGACCGCTTCAGCAGTGGCAATCGTGTTGAGTTCCGCACCGGCCGTGGGGCTCGCCGCCCAACCGCCGGCCGGAGTATCTGTCACGATGCCAGTCGCCATCCGCTGCGTCCCCAGCAACCATTCAATGCCTTGCCGAAATACGTCGCGCGAATCCTGCGCAGGAGTCGCCGCGGCGATTTCGTGATCTTTATTGCTCTCTGCACCGTGCGAAACGCCCGTGTCACTTGAAGTATCATGCCACTCAGCGAGCGAATCGCCCTCGTGAGCGGCGCGAATCGGCGCAAAGCTCGCGGTCGCCCGCACGGTGTTACCCGTTGCGCCGCCCGCCCCCAAGGACCAGCTGGCGTCGGCCCGCACGGCCGTCAGCAAAAACTCGATCCCGCGCCGGACGATCGCATGCTGCTGACAATCGGCACTCGTCAAGCTTAAGACAATAAACGCGGTAGCCAACGGCGATGCTAAAAAGCTGTCGTCACTCGCTTGCAGTTTTTCCAACAACGTCAGCGATCGTTTCTGCAGGCTTTGGCGGGCGATGCGAGTCAACGGATTCCGCGACGGATCGTTGTGAAACTTGGCGAGCCCGACGGCCATGACCACCGACGTTAGATGCTGCCCGACAGGAAGCTGCAATTCGCTTCGCCAACGTTTCGGTAAATGCAGCCACTCGAACGGCAGCGTGGGAACTTGCCGCCAAGTGATCATATCCGCGGCGGCACACGTCGCGAGGACCGACGCGAGATACACCTTGTCATTCGCGTATTGTCGCCGCAGGCCGACGATGCCCTCCTGCAGTTCGACAAAGTCGTCGGCTCGCACCATGAGGTCGGCGTACTTCGCCGGAATGCCGGTGACCCGAAACGCCGCCTGCACGAGCATCGTCGCCGCGATGTTCGATTCCGCTCCTTCGCAATCGCCCCAGCCGCCATCTTCGTTTTGGCGCCGCGCCAGCCAGTGCAGGCTTTCCACAAGTAGCTCACTCAAATCGCCTTGCACGAGCTCTTCGATTTGGCCGGTATCGCCCGCGGCAGAGCGGCGTAGCACGTCTTCCGCTTCTTGGCGGTGCGACACAACCAGCGCACTCACGGCCGCCGCAGTCGCCACGGGGGAGCTGCAGATTTGGCCCTCCCAATAACCGCCCGGCGCCCGCTCGGCCAATAACTCCGCGCGCACTGCTTTGCAGGCCAGCGATAATCGTTCGAAATCGACCTCAAGGTTCATAGAACAAACGCAACGTGCGTTGCGCGAATGGCCGGCTCAGGCAAGGGAGCGAGCCGGCGTACCGCCTGGCAAGAATCGACGGTCTGCAAATAAGCGAGGGCCGCTGCCTTCCAACTGAACTCCACCGGCTCCGAGCCGCGCGGTTTTCTTAAGGCAGCAACTTGAATCGATAAGTGAATGTCTCATGGTCCGTCTTTAACAGCGAGTTTATTTTACTCGCCGCCGGAACGGGCAGACAACGGCCGCGCAAAAGAGCTGTTAATTTAGCCTCACTTCAGCGTTATGCGATAAGCACTTACGACTTGTACGACAACCAATAAGATCAACCACAACAGCACGACGGACACGACGTTTTTTTGCAAATGAGTGGTCGCAGAAAGGTTTACCAGCAACCATCGGCGATGAGCCGAATTCGTTCGAACTTCTTACGTCGTGCTCTTTGTGTCGTCGTGGTAAACGAATTATTGGCTTCTTGTCGGACTAGTTAGGCCTTTTTGAATGCCGTCCGGTACACCGGCAAACTCGCCAACCGCATCCGCCGCTCGAAGTGCGTTCGATAATCCAGATCATGTTCGGCGGCGCGCTCGGCCACATCCATCGGAGCTGAAAGCGTCGTGACGGCGGCCAGCAGCTCGAGCGTTTCGTCAAACCGTTCGCGCACGTCCGTCCAATAGTGCAGCAACCCACCGGAAATGAGCACTCGCTCGACGTGATTTACGAACTGGGCGTTGAGCACGCGTCGCTTCTCGTGCCGCTTCTTCCACCAAGGATCTGGAAAGTAAACGTGGACCGCCGCCAGCGACGCTTCGGGAAACAAATCGGCAAACAGCGGCTGGGCGTCGCCGTGAACCATGACCGCGTTTTGCAATTCGTGGCGAGCTAACCGCGCCGCGGCGAATTTCGCGTACTTCGTTGCGATTTCAACTCCGAGAAAATTATGCTCCGGATTCGCAGCCGCCGCCGATTGCAAGAACAATCCTTTGCCACTGCCGACCTCGACTTCTAACGGCGCGCTGCGATCGAACAACTCTTCCGCGCGCCATGGCCTCGGTAGCTGATCGGGCACTTTCAAGTAACGCGAAAGGTTCAGTTCTGGATCGATTTTTCTCAGTGCGCGGCGCGGCATGAAAATCCCATCGACAATAGTACGTACTACACAGCAACGATCACGGCGACGGCGGCCCAGGATCGTCGAACCGAAACATCTCGTCAATCTCCTGATGCCAATCTTTGCCCGGCGGTGAAGCGCCTAGCGAAAGCAACGGCATCATGAACATACCCGCGACAAAACCACCGATGTGCGACCAAAACGCCACCGGCGCCAACTGCACGCCCCATAGCCCCATCAGTCCCGAATAGAGCTGCGTGATGAACCAAATACCGAGCCACACCAGCGCCGGCATATCGATGATCGTGACGAACACGAACAAAAACAACAGCGTACGAATCTTCGCCGCAGGAAACGTCACCGCGTACCCGCCCAGCACCACGGCTACCGCGCCGCTCGCTCCGACAACCGGCATCAGCGCCTCGGGCGCCGAAGCCCAGAACGCGAGCGTCGCGATTACGCCCCCTCCTAAGTAGAACGCCAAATAAACCAGGTGCCCGAGCCGGTCTTCGACATTATTTCCGAACACCCACAACATCCACATGTTCATCAGCAGATGGACCCAGCCGCCGTGCAAGAACATGGTCGTGAGAAGTGTCGGGTAGACCTCAGACGGATCGGTGGAGAGTTGCGCCACCGGCATCTGCACCACGCGCCCGAGCCAATCGACACCCTGAGCTCGGGCGATCACCGGCTGACCCTTGCCAATGTTTGTGAGCCGCGCGGGAATGAAACCGTACTCTATCGAAATACGGGTTTGGCGCGCTTCGGGCAACGACGACATCCACGCCGTCACCACGAAATTGATGGCGATGATGAGTATCGTCGCGAGCGGCAGCCGACGATGCCCGAGCAAATCGTACAGCGGAAAGAGCATGGTGGTTCACCTGCCCTCAACCGCGCGCGTTGAGAGCCGCCACCGGGATCGGGATCCCGCGGATTCCTCCCTCGCACACGAGCTGCTCATTCACAAAACATTGAAAGCGGCAGCGGATCATCGCGCCGACGCGCAGCTGCAACTTTTGTGCGACGATCACGAGCCGGTCGCCGGGGACAATCGTGCCGCGGAAACGAACGCCATCCATGCCCCCGAAGCCGACCATCTCGGCGCCCAGCAGGTTGTGCCGTTGGGAGTGATAACTGCACAGCTGCGCAGCCGCTTCGCACATCACCACGCCGGGCATCAATGGCATCCCCGGCATATGACCGCGAACCCAGAATTCGTGGTCCGTCACGTCCTTATAGCCAACGCAAATACCGGTCTCGACGCAGTCGTGCACGATCGCCGTCAGCTGCTCCATTTCGTGGCGCTGCGGATTAATGCGGCGAATTTCTTCGATATCGGCAACGACGTGATCGAGGTCGTACGCTGAAAAATCGATGATCAGATCTTTGTTGGGCACGGGCCGCTCAGCGCTACGTTTTCACCAGGTGCCGACGGCTCTTGCGCGGCCGGCTGCACGCCGGACGGCGCCCGTGATTCGCTTTCTTAACCTTGCGACCTGGCTTCGCCATGATGACTTTCCTTCGTTAATAAGATGTGTGCGTGAATCGCCCGAATTGGATTGGGCGTCGAAATTCAGAATTTGCCTAATCCGCTAGTGTATCAGGCGGTTCGCCTCATCGGAAGGACAGTCCCCAGGTCGCGGGAAGACAGCTAATTGCAGTCCTGTCGCTCTGCGAGATGGAGGTTCCTCTCGCGGAGCGAGAGGACTTCTTTGCGCCGAGGCCAACTTGGCTTATTTCTTCTCCGCCAGATCCCAAGCGGTCAGCCACGTAATAGCCACAGGCTCGAGGCCAAAGTCACTTCGCAACCGTTTGTCCATATCGCTCAAGTGCCCGGCGCCATAGAAGATGCCGATCTTCTTTTTCCCGTCGGCGATTTCCTTCTTCAGCACGGCCAATGCCTTCTTATTCCGATCGGTGATGATCGCCGAACCATTTTCACCGCCAAAACTCACCATCAGGCTCTCCATTTCCGAGAGCTGCTTTGCCAGCACGATCTTGAGACGCCGCGGACGATCCGGGGCTAACATCGCCGAAAACAGTTCGAAGTCCGAAGCGTCGCCCTTCGCGGCCATTTCGCTCTGGTGCGCCATCGCCTGCCCGATCAAGCGAAAGTACATCTGCAGGAACGTATCGTTGCGTTCCTCCATCGCCTTTTTGAAATCATCCGGCGACATATCCGCATGCACAAAGTTCGGCCGCGTGTAGTCGACGTCCTCCAACTGATGATCCAACTGCAAAACGTCTTTGAATACATTCTGCATCGCGCCGATCGGATGCGCGTTCGAAGTGCCACGCCCCTTTTCAACTACAGTTCCTTCCGGCGCAACAAGCTCATACAACAGCACGTCGTAGTGCTTGAACCGCTCGTTCAATTTCGCGTAATACGCGGGATCCGCGATATGCACGGCCGCAATCAAGTCAACTTGCGTCGCCGCGTCTTTCAGGGCCAAGCCACCCGGCGTATAGCGCACGATCGCGGTTTGCATACCGCGCACCTCGCCTGCAGCGTCCTGGTCGAGCCGCACCCAATCTTGCCCTAGCTTGGGATCCTTCGTGTCTGCAAGCGTGAACCCGTCCGGAGCCGTTTTGCTTTCGGTGCGGATAACCGTGCCGGTCTCCGCCAAGCAGCGTGCTGTCGCCACGGGACTCAGGAGCATGGCCGCAGCAACCAAAATCGTGAGGCCCCACCGCAATCGAGAATTAGCCAAGGGGCAACGATACGAACTCATCGAGACGATCCTTCTTGCTGGGCGAAGAGAGACGGGCACTGCTTGCGCACGTAAAAAGTATACGCCGCGCGCAATTTGCCGACAAAGCACGACTGCCGCCCGCTCAAAGCCAGCACCCACTTCCGGTTCAGAACCCCCCGATCGCCAGCGCGGCCGGACGAGCCGGCCAAGCCACGTAGGAAGCTCGGGGATTCAGGCAATTCGTGCGGCCTCACGGCACACAGGCCGTCATTTCCAGGCTTAGTTTTAGGCGAAAAGGAACCTTTGGCGGAAATAATTGCCACTTTTTGGAAAATATCTTTGCGTCGGTCGCAATTCAGGATATTATAAAGACCATCGGGGCTAATAGGCCTCGACTCCACGGCTTCCACAGGTTCCTGCCCCACCTGTGGGAGCTTTTTTATTGGCTTCGCGCCATTTCTCGACCCTCAAGCTCGGGTCCTTAGCGACCATTCAGGATTCTGCGTCAGCTCCGTGGCAGCAATGCCTTCTTCGGGATTTCCACGCCTTTTTACGCTGGCAGAAGAGTCGGACATCACCGGCACAACCGGAACAACCCCGATTTTCGCTTCTCTTTACCGATCTTACTCAACTGATACCGACGGCGCTACCGATACCTACCCACACAGCAGACTTGGTGGGGCCGCACATTGCGCCATCGTGCTGCTCGCTTCCGCCGCGTTTTACCACGGTAGGGGGAGATGATGAAACTCCGCGTATATGCATTGCTTTCCACCGCCCTCGCGTTCGTCGCTCTGTCGAGCAGCGCACGCGCTCAGGAGAACCTGCCGACAGGTCCCTCGAATTACGAGGAAGACATGCAGCTGTTCTCTCCGTTCGAGATCGATCTCGATAACATGGCGGACAAGCAGTGGTCAGGCTATTTCTTCGACTACAACAAGCTCTTTTGGGCCTACACCGGTGAGCGCACCACGATCGGTAACCAGCAAGTCAGCGAGGTTATCAATGGCGTACAGGTTCAGGGCCAATTTGCGGAAGTCATCTATCAGCAAAATCCGCAAGACCTGGGTACCGCCCCGGCACCGTACTTAGTCGAAAACACGCTCACCAACGCCGGACCTCGCGCCGGATTTGCGCTGGGAAATCGGTACGAATTTGGGTACCGCGACCAAGGGCACGGCTGGATCATCAGCGTTCTTGATGGCGGCAAGCTGAATCAGACGGCCAGCTACGGCTTCACTTCCGATGCCGCGACCAATGGTGGTCTTCCGCCGTTCATCAGTCGCGATTATACGAATGGCTCGGACGTGAACGACCCAGCTCCAAACACCAACGGCCCGGTCGGCGAAGCACGGGCATTTGGTTTCGGCAGCGTTCCTGTCTTGTTCCAAACGCCACCCGGCTACTTACAAGGTTTCCGCGACTACTTGCAGAACCTCGGTGGCGCAGAGGGTGGCACGGTGGCGGGGCCGATCCTGTACGTCGGTAATACAGGCATGCCGCAATTCAACGAAAGCTCCACCACAAATACCACCACCCTGCCGCTATTCCGAGCTGCGGACGATCTCAACGGCAACGGTATCTGGGGCAGTATGTTGGTCGTAGACCCTGTTACCGGCGGCATTGGCACCGTTACAGATTTCGGTGACTTGCACACTTTCAACATCTACTTCGACCAAGTGATTGTGCACAGCTCGACCAACGTCGACGGCGTCGAAGCTATGTGGACGCACGATATTTCCAACATGACCTACATGGCCAAGAACCAAAATAATCGGCTGACGGTCGACTACGGTGCTCGATTTCTGCGGCTCTACGACGACTTTCAGGTCGAGGCCTTGGGAAGTATTTTGCACGACGCCTACTGGGACACTTCGTTCGACAATGACATCGTGGGTCCGCAAGTCGGCATCCAATGGGTTAACGAACGCCAACGCTGGCGGTTGGAAACCGATGCGAAGTTCATGGCTGGCTTCAACATCGCGAACTGGAATCAAGTCGGCTTGATGGGCGCTGGCCTGGTCCCAGGAGCCTTGAATGAACCTTTGTACGGCCGGCCCACTGCGTTCGTCCACGGTTTGCGTGACTTGGAGTTCGCTCCGGTCGGCGAGCTACGGTTCAAAGCGTCGTATCACTTCACCAGCGCCTTCGCTCTCAACTTCGGCTACACCGGCCAGGTGATCGGCGGTATCCGTCGAGCGGCCCAATCCGTCAAGTACGCAATTCCGGACATGGGCTACGTCGATGCCGGTACGCAAACGATGCTCACCAACGGCTTCGATTTGGGTGTGGAGTTCATCCACTAACGGCGGGGTCGGAACAGAACCGTCAACGAAGAAGCAGAAAAAGCGGCCCTTATCAGGCCGCTTTTTTTATTTCTGTGGGCCGCGGTTCACGCTGGCGACCAAACTCAGCCAGCGCCGCCTCGATCTGCGCGTTGAGCTCGTCGAGCTTTGCGATCAGCTCGTCGTGACGGGAGTCGAGGCGGTCGACCAATTCGCGCGGCGTGAGCGGCTGGCTGGGCATCGGCGGCAGGAGCTCCGGGAGGGATCGGAGCTTAGAGGTGGGGAACGGCGGTGCAATAACGCGAGGTGCCACTGGATTCATCGACCGCCGTCCGCCGCACCCGACAGGGCCTAAACCAGTGGCCTCGCCGATTCACGGTTTGCCTGGGCAGGTTATTCCGCGATCGCTGATCGTAACGGCCTCGCGACGAGTAGCGATGCTGGCAAGCTGGCGGCGGGCGGCTTCACCCCGTTCCACCGAATTGCCGCAGATCGCTGTGCCGATAGAGCGGGACACTGTAGACAGCAATCGCCGCCGGACGCTAGAATGGCGGGTTCCCACCCCGAAGTCCGTCCGATTGAGAATCTGGCGGAGTCGCGGTCGCGACCGGTTGTGAAGTCGTCGAATCATACAGGAGTGCATGTGGTAAAGTTGACGCTGCGTGATAAAGAATCGGCCCAAGAGGCCGTTCGCCGCTTCCGGAAGCTCGTCGAGCGAAGCGGGATCAAGAAAGAGATGCGGGTTCGCGAATTCTACGAGAAGCCGAGCGAAATCAAGCGCCGTGCTCGCCTGCGTGCTGAGCGACGCGCTCGCCGCGATAAGTTCTTTGCCACCCACTAGCTGACTCTTTGGGTTCTGGTCGGCGTTCGATTTCCGAGGTGCTGGCGGCGCTAGCATCTATGCTCCGAATCGAGCTGGAGCGTTTTGCAAATTCTCGTGTTGGGTGGCCGGGGCAAAGCCCCAGAGTATTTCGAAGAAGTAGGGCGCTGCCCTAAGCACCCAACGGAACACCGTTGCAAAGATGCTCTTGTCGCGGGTCTTTCACATACCAGCGCTGAATGCACCGAACGGTGTGGCATCCGCACCACGCGCGCATAAAAAAGGCCGACATCGTAAGATGCCGGCCCTTTCTAATTGCTATCTTCGCTTTTGCTAGCCGTTCGACGGCAACGCTATCAAACCGACTTAGAAGTCGAATTCTGCCCGGGCGAAGAAGCCATCAAACCCGAGGATGTTTCCGTCGTCGTACGTAATGGGCTGCAGCGTGTTGAGCTGATGCTCTTGGCGGATGCCCAAATCATGCCAGGCCGCGAACAGATAGCCAGCAGTCAGGCACAAGTGGCTGGAAACCTGGCCGGTGGCGCCAGCCTCCAATTCCGTGACGGGAATGATTTGCCGGGTCGCAAAGGTTTGCGTATTTACGATCGGATTAACGCCCGGCACCGTGCGGATCGAGGAAACATTCACGTCACCAAGGAGCAGCGAGACATCGCCTTTGCCGTAGATGCTGAACCAACCGTCTTTGAAGAAGTAGCGGCGGCCTTCCAAACCAGTCCGCAAACCACCGCCTTTGAAGGTCATCCCAACTTGGCCGTCGATGACCGTTGCAGCGGTGCTATCTTGCGCGACAAATCCCTCTTGCCAGCCGACGTCGGCCCAACGAACACCACCGGACCACGTGAGATCCCACGCCGGGCAGTGTGAGCCGCAGCTATCGCAGCAACCATCGCCGCAGCCGCAGCACTGGCCGCCGAGGGGAATCGTCTTAGCGCATTCCAAATCCATCGTGCGAGCATCGACATTCGCGTTAATGTGCGTCAGTCCGCCTGGCGGAGGGCTGGCTTCCTCAGGCACGATGTCACCATTGACTGCAGTGGTGCCGGCAACACTCGTCATCTGCGTAAACATGAAGCGGATTTGATCGCCGCAGCAGCACGACTTCCACCCGCCGCCGACGCGATAGGACGACTGGTAACCGAATTCCATGGGAATGTACTGATCCGAGCCAGTCGCCAAATCTTCGCGTACAAACGCGGTGGCTTGGCTGAAGCTGGCACGAACGTTCAAGTAATCGGCCGTAACGAAGAATTCACCGCCGTTACCGTAGCCAAGCAAGCTGCCGAGGCCGCAACCGCCTAGACCGCAACAACCGCCGCTATCGCAGCAGTTATCACAGCAGCCGGACTCGGAGCCGTTGCTTTCACAGCAGCCAGAATCACATCCGCAGCCGGCATAGCCTTGCGGATAGCCATTGCTCATGTAGCCAACGTCGCCCGAGCCCGAACTCGAGTTCGACACTTTGGCCGGCATGCCTTGCCCTTGATTCATCACAGGCGCCGCCATGCGGCTCGGCGTTTCCTCTGTGGCGGCTGCTTGTGTTGCGGTTCCATACGAGCCACGGTACAGACTAGTGGACCGCGATTGAGCAGCAGCCCAATCTCCGGTCGCAGTGACTGCCAGCGATAACGCCAGCGCAGCCACCCATTGGGTGCGCAATTTCATCCGAGAATCCCCCTTACAAGACATGCCGAGCGGCGGCATACGCAACATGCGGCCAATCGAAGCAGCCGAGCACGAACGGCAAGAATGCCAGCGGTCGTGATTCGAGCGGCCCCCCACCCGACCCTTAAAGTCCACTACCACCATCGGTACCGGTAGAATCGCTACTTTGGTTTTTTTCGCTATAAACGGAACGGACGGAAACTCCGTTAAAGTTTGCGCACGCCGCAAGGTTTGCGCAACTTCTAGAATCTCGCGCCTGCGAGCTGAAGGCGCTGAGACGATTCGATCAGCGACGGCGATAGGTGAGACGCCGGCCGGAGCGTGTCGAGCGGCCGCGCAAGGAGCGGCGCGAAGGACAACTTTCCCGGCGTCGACAACGACGATGCCGGCTGCGGCACGAGGCTTGTCGCGTCCGCCCGCGGGCCCGGCGCACTGTGACAGCGCGGCGGTTATCCCGACGAGGTGAAACGCGACCCGGCATGCAGTAATCCCGAGATGAGGGAGGGCCCGGCGAAACTAACGTCCGCGCCGGCTGAAAAGAATCGATGAGAAGCCTAGCATCGCTAGCGCGATGGTGCCTGGTTCGGGAACCTCGTGTCCTTCGAGCTGGAACAAGTTCACGTTGTCCGACGCGCTGTAAGGACGCAGCGCGTTGTTGCGGTACTGGCCGTTGACCGCTTGGCCTTCGGCGTCCACCGTAGCGTCGGCGAGCGTTTGGGTGCTGCTCTTTACGTCGCCGAACAGGACAAAGGCGCTGGCGTTGTCGCTCGCACCAGCCGGCAAATTCGGATCGGGGCCGTAAAGATTGATTGGCGTGCTTCCGCCATCAGCGTTGATATCGAACAGGACGGTTCGGTAGTCAGGCTGGGAGGCGCCGAACGAGGCGGCGTAGCTGGTTGCAAACGAGGGATCAACACCCAGCTTGATCTGAAAGCGAACCAGGTGGCCTGGCAGGAGGCCGCCGTTGCCGATCGTGACGACCAATTCCTTGCCGGCGCCACTGACGCTGGTCGACGAGAGATCGAAGCCCGGCGTCGTGCTGCCGAGCGCAACGAGGCTGGTGCCGGTATCTGGGACGAAATTGAAGCGGCTATCGCCAATCGTGAGGTGGAACTCGGTGATTGGGCTGCTGGACGTCGCGGCGTTTTGCAGTTCGATGTATGGCGTATTGCGGTCCATCATTCGCTCGTAGCCCAAGTCCCACATGAGCCATTTGTTCCAGGCCATGTCCGTTGGCTCCGGATGGTCGAGCTTCATCTCTTTTTCCGAGATGTTCATTGTAAAAGCATTCTGAGCTTTAGCCGCCGAGCCGCAGAAGCACGCTGCGGCATATAGTGCGAAGGCGAAAGTTACGCCGCGTGGATTTTTGCTGATGAATTTCACCGTGATACCGCTCATGTTTGTCAGTCCCTTGTGTCTGCTCTGTTCTATTTTTGATCTGCCTGTCGACGGTGAAGTCGACGAGCTGATTGTCGAAATTTGTAATGTTGCCGAAGCGATTCGTGAGGTCCGTCGTAAGACGCCGCGTGGTTTCGAACGCCTACGGTTTTGAACTGCGGAAGAGCAGTCGTAACCGGGCGACCACGCGAAGATCGGCGGCAAGAAATCGAGGAGAAAACGCGCTCGGCACGCGCAATGGCAGACGGTGATTTAAACCATCTGAATTACGTTAGTGCCGGATGGGCTGCAGGCGAGAACAATCAAGCCGAGCGACGTTGCGAAGAAATCGGAGGACGCTCAAATCAGGAATGTCTCGCGAACAGCGGAGCGAATCTCTTCGCCGCTGCCGATCTGACACTCATGAGGTCTACTCCAAAAACGCCGTAAAAAAAGATATGATCGGGGACTTACGTTGTGTCCTTGCGGAGCGCAGACGGAAGGCCCGTATCATTTTTATAAACACGGGCTCCAAGAGTGTCAACAGAAAAGCACGGGAATCAGCGGATTGTATCGGTTGTGACACGTGAAACGCCCGCTGATTCAATCAGCGCGCAAAAAAAGACGCGGCGAGGTCCCCTCAAGCTTCCTAGCTCGTCCCGCCGCGTCGTGCGTGCCGCACCTCTCCCCAAAGGTGCGACAGCAAGTGAAACCTAGTACCAAGTCGGCGGCTGTCAAACGCGCGGCAAAAAACACGCAAATTGGCTCGGATTTGCCCAGCGGCGGTGGGCTTCGAGTTGAGTCGTAGCGAATGTTTGGGTTCGACGTTTAAGAGCTGCGACTCGCGGGCGCCGTCGCGTTGACTAACCGCAGCGGCAGGTCGCGATTCAGCACCGAGTTAACCAGCTAGGTTTTCAGGAAAGCCAGTCGAGGCCGATGTTGAGCGCTCGGCTGGAATGGGTTAGAGCACCGACGCTGATTCGCTCGACGCCCGACTCGGCGATTTGCCGTACTGTATCCAGGGCCACGCCGCCGGAAGCTTCGAGTTCAATGCCGGGGCTGGCTTCGTCGCGTCGTGCGACGGCGCGGCGGAGATCCTCGGGAATCATGTTATCGAGCAGGATGATGTCTGGCCCGGCGGAAAGGACTTCCTCGAGCTGGTCGAGACGATCGATTTCGACC
>DATBAY010000051.1:0-5767 GCA_036271295.1 Lacipirellulaceae bacterium
TACATTTTGAACAAGCTCGCACGGCGCTGGAAGCGGGCAAGCATGTCATTTGCGAAAAGCCGCTCGCGCTCACTGCGCAGCAAGCTGACGAACTGATCGGTATCGCTCACCGCAAGCAATTGTTGCTCGTCGCGAATTTAATGCAGCGCTACAATCCGCTGTTCGATCTTGTCGGCAAACTGGTGCAGCAAAAACTCTTGGGCGAGTTGCTGCACGGCTATTTTGAAAACTACGCGTCGGATGAAAACTTGCCGCCGGAGCATTGGTTTTGGAACTCCGCTAAAAGTGGCGGCATTTTCATCGAGCATGGCGTTCACTTCTTCGATTTGTTCACGGGCTGGCTCGGGCCGGGCGAGGTGGTCGCGGCTCAATCTAGCCTGCGGCCGGGCACGACGATGGAAGACCAGGTCCAGTGCACCGTCCGGTACGGGAACACGCTCATAAATTTCTACCATGGGTTTACCCAGCCGGGCCGACTTGATCGGCAGGAGCTGCGCCTCATTTTCGAACAGGGCGACTTGCTACTTACCGGCTGGGTGCCGACCTATGCACGCATTCACGCCATTGCAGACGAAGCAACGACACGTAGCCTCGCCGAGTTGTTCTCGGGTTCACGCCTGGACGTTCTTGCCGCGTACAGCCCTAAGGATCGACATTGCGCTGGCCACGGACGACAGTACGATGTGTACCAGGAGTTCGAGTTGCACTGGGGAGAAAGCCAGCAAAAGTCGCGACTTTACTGTGAACTGCTGCGATCGTTCATGGCGGATCAGCTCGCTTGGATCTGGGATAGTGGCCACGTGCGTCGAACTTCCGAACGCAACGGACGTGAATCGGTGGCCATGGCGTGCGATGCCACGCGAATTGCTCACGACACGTGTATTTAAGCCTCATGAAATTGCGGAGGCAAGAATGCATACTACGACTCGGTTGCCACCCTCGTCCTTACCCCTATGATCTCACGGCTTGCCACCCATTTGTTGCTCCGCCCGGAAGATATTAAGCCCAGCCACCCTGGTTGGTCCATCATCGGTGTCTTCAACCCGGGTGTCATCCGTTGCGGCGACCGCACGATCATTCTGGCGCGCGTTGCCGAGAAGCCCATGGAAGAGCGGCGGGGCTGGACTGCCCATCCCCGCTGGTCGCGAGACGAGGGATATACAGTCGATTGGGTCGAAAACGAACAGCTGCGGTCGCAAGACCCGCGCGTCATGCATCATGTGGGAACAGGACTCGTGCGGCTGACGTTCATCTCACATCTTCGCGTTTTTACCAGTCGAGATGGCCGCCATGTCGACGATTTCAACGGCACGCTGATTCTTCCGGAACACGAAATGGAGGAATTCGGCCTCGAAGATCCGCGCATCACGCGAATCGGCGAGCGCTATTACTTCACGTACGTGGCTGTGTCGCGCCATGGGCCCGCCACGGCACTGGCTTCGACGCTAGATTTCGAAACGTTCGATCGTCACGGCATCATTTTCTGTCCAGAAAACAAGGATGTCGTGCTCCTGCCCGAACGGATCGATGGTGAGTATATTGCGCTTCACAGGCCGCTTGGCGATATGCCGTTCTGTGCGCCCGAAATGTGGATCGCCCGCTCGCCCGATCTCATCCATTGGGGTCAACATGACTATCTATTTGCCGGTGCCGGCGAATGGGAAAATGGTCGTGTGGGCGCAGGCGCGCCGCCGTTCGAAGTCGAGGATGGCTGGCTTGAAATCTATCATGGGAACCGCGCTCCAGAGCATGTCGGTGAAGTCGGCGCCTATTGCGCCGGCGCCATGTTGTTGGCCAAAGACGACCCCGGCCGCGTGCTGAAAGTAAGTCGAGATGCATTACTTACGCCGCAGGAGCCGTTTGAAAACGAAGGATTCGTCAGCAAAGTCGTGTTTCCGACGGGCGTCGTCCAGGAAGACGATCGACTGCTCATTTACTACGGCGCTTCCGACAAGTATTGTGCGATGATCGAAGTCGCCCGCGACGAAGTCCTGGGCGCATTGCACAATCACATTTGAGTTTCGACCGATTCATGCCGAGCAGCGTAAAGATTCACAAGATTGCGTTCGTCGGCGACTACCTGCCGCGTAAGTGCGGCATTGCTACCTTCACGCACGATTTGCGAAACGCCGTCGGCGGGCAGTATCCGGCAATCGAGTGCGCGGTGGTGCCCGTCGATGACATCGAGGGCGGTTACGACTACCCGGCCGAAGTGCGCTTCGAAATCCAGGAGCAGGAACTTGCCTCCTATCGCCGGGCTGCCGATTTCTTGAACTTCGCCAATGTCGACGTCGTGTGCTTGCAGCACGAATTCGGCATTTATGGCGGCCCAGCAGGCGGACACGTTTTAGCGCTGATGCGTGACCTGCGTGTGCCGGTGGTAAGTACCCTTCACACCGTGCTCCAGTCGCCAAACGACGATCAACGGCGGGTGATGCAACGGCTTTGCGAGCTTTCGGCTCGCGTTGTGGTAATGGCCGAGCGAAGTAAAACGTTTTTGCTCGATGTTTACAAAGTCCCGGCCGAAAAAATCGATCTCATCCCGCATGGCATTCCCGATATGCCATTTGTTGATTCGAGTTTTTTCAAAGACCAGTTCGATGTCGAAGGGAAATTCGTCGCACTTACATTCGGTCTGCTTTCTCCGAACAAAGGCATCGAAAGCGTACTGCAAGCAATGCCGAAGGTGATCGCAGAATCGCCCGACTTTGTGTACATCGTCCTGGGGGCGACGCACCCCAACCTCGTGCGCGAACATGGAGAGATCTACCGGCTCAGCCTGGAGCGACTCGCACAACAGTTGGGTATTCAGAAACATGTCATTTTTTACAACCGATTTGTCGAGCTACGGGAACTTACGGAATTCATCGGCGCGGCGGACATCTACATCACGCCGTACTTAAATGAAGCTCAAGCGGTTTCTGGCACGTTAGCGTACGCCTATGGTTGCGGTAAGGCCGTCGTCTCGACGCCGTATTGGCACGCCGCCGAACTCCTGGCGGATGACCGTGGCGTCTTGGTTCCGTTCGGCGATTCCGAAGCGATTGCTCGAGCCGTGATCGACCTCGCAAACGACGATACCCGCCGCACTGGGATGCGAAAACGCGCGTACCTGGTCGGCCGCGAAATGATTTGGAGCCATGTCGCGCACATGTACATGGAATCCTTTCAGCGGGCCCGACACGGTCGAGCGGCAACGTTGGCAAAAACACGGGCCGTCCGCACCCTCGATGCCGAGCCGCCCCAATTCCCCCAAATGCGATTCGAGCATTTGTTGCAGATGACCGATTCGACGGGCGTGATTCAACACGCCACGTATTCGATCCCGAATTTCGAAGAGGGATACTGCCTCGATGATAACGCCCGTGGACTCGTGCTGACCGTATTATTGGAAGAGCTAGGCGTCGATTCGATCGACATCCAGCGGGCCGGCACCTCGTATGCCGCATTTCTCAACTTCGCCTTCGATAACTCGACGGGTCGGTTTCGCAACTTTTTGAGTTTCGATCGACACTGGCTCGAGGATGCCGGCTCCGACGATTCCGTGGGCCGCGCCGCGTGGGCTGTCGGCGCTTGCATTGGCCGCACCAAACGTCGCGCCTTCCACGCGTGGGCCGCCCAGTTGTTCGAGCCGGCTGTCAACGCCGTCGTCGAAACCACTTCGCCGCGGGCCTGGGCTTTCGCGCTCATCGGCATTCACGAATACTTTCGCCGCATGAGTGGTGACCGTTTGATGAATCAGCACCGCGATACGCTGACTGCGCGGTTGATCGAGTTATTCGAAAAGAACGCGACCGATAATTGGCCGTGGTTCGAGCCAACTGCCACCTACGACAATGCAAAAATTCCGCATGCTTTAATCCTCAGTGGAAGATGGACCAACAACCAACAGGCAATCGATATTGGTCTTCGTTCGCTGCGTTGGTTGGCCGACGTTCAGCGAGCGCCGGCCGGCCATTTTCGCCCGATCGGCTCCGAGGGGTTTTTCGCGCTCGGTCAGCCGCCGGCCCAATTCGACCAACAGCCCCTCGAGGCGCAATCGATGGTCTCCGCGGCAATTGAAGCTTTTCGCGCCACCAATGATCCATTCTGGATGACGCAAGCGCGAATGGCGTTCGAATGGTTTACTGGCCGCAACGATTTGGGCGTGCCCGTCTGCGAACCCAGCTCGGGCGGCTGTTGCGATGGATTGCACGCTGATCGAGTGAATCAGAACCAAGGCGCGGAATCGACTTTGGCGTACCTCCAAGCACTTGCTGAAATGCAGTTGTTGGAAATTTAGTTAGCCTCCATCCATGGCGTGAATTCAACAAATCTACGACGATGGAGCGATGAAGCGCTGCGAGCATCGGATGCTTGGATTATTCTGCAAACAGGGAAGTTGCCATGGAAGTGAAGCGAACCAACGTTCTCATTAAGCCGAATAACGCCCGCGTACTCGTGCGGCCGTTCGAGTTCGCCGATTCGCAACGCGCCCTGCGAATCGTGGCGCGCGTGATGTCGCTCACCGAAGAAGAAGTCAACCAGCTGGTCGACAGCATGCTGACCGAGTTTCACGGTCGGCATCAAAAGGCGCGGCAATTCATGCTGCATCGGTTTGAATACGCGCAGCAGTTCTTACTCACCGACACGCCCGTAACGGATAACCGCCGCATGTTGATTGGCGGCTATTTTACGCAGGAATACGCGCTTGAATCCGCGGCCCTGTTCAACCCGTCGATGGTCTGGCACCCCGATCAGTCGAGCCTGTCGGCCGGTTCGAAGCGATTCATTGTCAGCCTGCGCGCGACAGGCGAGGGGCACGTTTCGTCGATCACGTTCCGCTCCGGCACGATCGATGACAAATGTGAGATCGCACTCGATCCTACGCCCCGCTTCGTCACGACCCCCGACATGGTGGCCAACACGCTGTACGAAAAGCGCTTGTTTCAGCGGAAGCTGGTCGAGCTCGGTTTTGCCAACGGGTTTGTCGAGCATGTCATGACCCTGCTGCCAAACGAGTTCACCTTCGAGCAGATGCAGAATGCCGTCGCCACGGTTCGACGCGAGCTGCGATTGCGCGCGGCGGAGTTCGACACCGTGGCGAATGCGATTCTCGCGCTCGGCAAATCAAATTACGAATTCACCTTTTCGCCAGAGCAGAGTTTAGCCGAGCGGGCCATCTTCCCTTACTCGCCTTCGCAAACAAATGGCATCGAAGATTCTCGGTTCGTGCAGTTTCACGAGGATGATGGAACCGTCCGTTACTATGCCACCCACACCGCGTTCGATGGCCGCGTCACGCTGCCCGAGCTGTTGGAAACTTCCGACTTCCTGCGGTTTCGCATCAATACGCTTAACGGCCCCGAGGTTCGCAATAAGGGGTTGGCCCTATTCCCGCGAAAGGTGAACGGGCTGTACGCGATGCTTTCGCGACAGGACGGCGAGAACATTTTCGTCATGTATTCCGACATGCTGCATTTCTGGTACACGAAGCAACTAATCGCGAAACCAACATACCCGTGGGAATTCGTACAACTCGGTAACTGCGGTTCGCCCATCGAGACCGACGCCGGCTGGCTCGTGCTCACCCACGGCGTCGGGCCAATGCGCAAATATTCGATGGGAGCATTCCTGCTCGCTCTCGACGATCCCACGCACGTCATCGGCCGTTTGAAGGAACCGCTTTTGGCTCCCAATGAAAACGAACGCGAGGGGTACGTCCCCAACGTCGTCTACAGCTGCGGCGCCCTCATTCACGCGGATCAGCTGGTCATTCCCTATGCGA
>DATBAY010000052.1:0-1565 GCA_036271295.1 Lacipirellulaceae bacterium
CTACAGCTGGGAATGGCTCCCCGACGGCAGCCTCCGCGCAACGACTCCTGTGCTGCCCGCCGTCTACGAAGTCTCGCCCGGCCGTAAAACGTTCTTCAATCAGCTGATCGCCGCCTTCAAAGGCTGGAAAGACGAACGCAACGACCCCGCCAAAGCGATTCGCTTCGGCGACGGCTCGCCGCTCGATCGCGATGCCGTCAACGTTGCGACAGAACTGGCTTACGACCTGGCGTTCGACCTCGCGTGGCAACGTGGCGACGCCGTATTCGTCGACAACATCCTCGCCATGCATGGCCGCCGCACCTTCAAAGGCACCCGCAAAGTCTTAGCCTCACTGGCCGACCCGCAAACCCGCTCCGCTACGTAGGCGAGTTTCTCCGAAACTCGCACCAGCACGCGCAATAAAATCTCACCGACGTAAAGCCGCGAAAGACCCTCATAGCCGCGCCGCCACTCACCCGCAGGGTGGCCAAAAAACGTAGTAGAAATCACACTCACGATTTGCTAGTTTCGACTCGGGGTCAGAGTGCGCGCTCGTTGAAAAAAGCAGAATTCAAGGAAAGATCCCAACCGAAAAGTGCACGTCTCACATCGAGACAACGGCCGAACAATTGATTGCGAATTTTGGAACAAATGCGCGCTCCAAAAACCCAAAATTCGATCCAGTTTGCCGGAGGCCGCGGACGAAAACGCTCGTTTTTGCGGCAATTTCGCGTCACCACCCTCCGAGCGAACCTGAATTTTGGGTCTAAAAAATCGACTTCACAAACGCATCCCAAAATTCCTTGAGTAAGCTGGCACGAACCGCGAATCGTTCCGGAGAAGCGAATTGAATAACCCCGAGCCGCAGACTCCTGGCGCAGACAGCCGACCCTGGTACGCCGGCATTACGCGATATGAATGGCTCGTGCTGATCATCGCCTGCGCCGGCTGGGTGTTCGACCAGTACGAAAGCCAGGTCTTTGTTCTCACGCAGGATCGAATTCTGCACGAAATCTCGCCGGCCGGAAGTTTGCCGTCCAATGGCGCGAGCGATCCGCTGTACGCAATCTTCTTGCTCGGCGGAACTCTGGGCGGCTTGGCGGCCGGTTCCCTCGCCGACCGCTACGGCCGGCGACCGTTGCTCATTCTCACGATCGTTCTGTATTCCCTGTTTTCCGGGCTCACGTATTTCGTCGATTCCTGGTGGCAACTCGCCGCGTTGCGATTTCTGGTCGCGATTGGCGTCGGCGGCGAATGGGCGGTCGCCGCGAGTCTCGTGGCCGAGGTGTTTCCGGCGCGCGCCCGGGCGTATGCATCGGGCATTTTCCACGCTTCGAGCATCATCGGCATTTGGATGGCCACGGTCGCCGCGATCGCCGTCGGCGAACATTGGCGTTACGCATTTCTGGTCGGAATTGTCCCTTCGCTGCTCGTGGTGTGGGTCCGGGCTCGCGTTCGCGAACCAGATAAATGGCAAGTGATGGCCGCTGACGCCACGCACTCGACGAGCGAACAACATCGAATGGGCAGCTTCCGCGATCTGCTTACCACCTACCCGTGGAACAAGCGCGCGCTGCTTGGGC
>DATBAY010000053.1:0-11444 GCA_036271295.1 Lacipirellulaceae bacterium
GCCGCGGAAAAAACTGCTCCACCTTCGTCCACCGAGAAGAAGAATCCCAGCGACTCCTCGATGCCGGCCGGCAAATCCGCGCCGTCCGCCGCAACGAAAGTCGCCGAAAAGGCCGGCGTGCAAAATCCAAACGCTTGGAACCCCTGGCTACTCTGCGCGGTCATTTTGGCGCTCTTCGTCGTGCCCATCCTCATCGGTAACTACCTGGCCGGATTGTGGAAAATGCCCGACCACGCCTGGAAAATCAGCCTCGTCCTCGGCGTCCTCGCCGGTTCGCTTTTGATTGTCCTCTTTGGCCAGTTTAAGTTCGGCCCCGACCTCGCCGGCGGCGTCACGCTCATCTACGAACTCCAAGACGCGCCGACAACCGTTCAGAATGCTCAGCAACCAAACTCAAACAACTCAAACAGCCTCAACCAGCAACTCAAAAGTGGCGGCCGCCAGTTCTCCTTCGCCGATTTGATCGGCGCGCTCAAGAAGCGCCTCGATCCCGATGGCACGAAGGAAATCACGATTCGTGAATACGGCCCGGCCGTCGAAATCATCATTCCGTCCGTCGGTGAGGACGAAATGGAGTTCGTCAAGCAAAAGATCACCGACCTGGGCAAGCTCGAATTCCGCATCGTGGCCGACCCAGCGTTCACCAAGGATAAGTCGACCATCGATCAGGCCAAGCTTCTTAAACCAGCCGAAAAGGAAGTTATGCGCGGCAGCGAAGTTGTCGCTCGCTGGGTTCCGTATGATGTCGACCAATTCGGTTCGCCCGATCGTCCCAGCCCATACGTGCTGCGCATGGCTGGCAAGAATCCCGAGATCCTGGTTCTCGTCGATCCGTACAACGTCACCGGCGACTACCTCACCCACGCCGGCAAGGGGATGGATGAGCACGGCGGCCCCGCGGTCAATTTCCGGTTTAATAGCGCCGGCGCACAGCGGTTCGAAAAGCTTACCGGCCAGAACCTGCCCAACCCGGCGACTCCCGATAAGTACCGCAAGCTCGGCATTCTTCTCAACAACAAGCTCGTCAACGCACCGAACATCCACAGCACCATTTCAGATAGCGGCATGATTAGCGGCGGCACCATGAGTGACCGCGAAGTGGATACGACCATCGAGATCCTCAACGCGGGCAGTCTCCCCGCCGCCCTGAACAAGTCGCCGATCAGCCAGGAAATCATCAGCCCCACGCTCGGCGCCGAAACCGTCGAAAAAGGCAAGCTCGCCATCGGTGGCTCCCTGGTCGGCGTCATCGTGTTCATGCTCATTTATTACCGCTTCGCCGGCTTCATCGCCTGCCTCGCGCTGACGCTCAACCTCATCATGGTGCTCGCGCTCATGGTGTTGATCAAAGCCGCCATCACCCTCCCCGGCCTCGCCGGCCTCGCCCTCACCGTCGGTATGTCCGTCGATACGAACGTGCTCATCTACGAGCGCATTCGCGAAGAGCTCCAAAGTGGCGCGGCACTCCGTATGGCAATTCGCCAAGGCTTCGACCGCGCGATGACCGCGATCATCGATACTCACTTGACCACTATCATCTCCGGCATCGTGCTGTTCTATGTCGGCACCGACCAGGTCCGCGGCTTCGCCGTCACGCTCATCCTCGGCCTCGTCACGAACCTGTTCACCGCATTCTTCTGCACGCGGCTCATGTTCGATATCGCCGAACGCCGTGGCATGATCAAGCAACTGAAGATGATGCACATCTTCTCCAAGCCCAATTACGATTTCCTCCGCCTGCGGTGGATCTTCCTCGGCCTTTCCTGGAGCCTGATCGCCGTCGGCATGGTGGCCGTCTACATGCGCGGCACCCAACTGCTCGATATCGACTTCACCGGCGGTTCCTCCGTCACATTCACCTTGAATGACAAGGACCCCATGACTCAGGCCGGAGTCACCAAGGCGCTCGATAAAACCGAGCTCGCGGATAAGAACCTCCTCGTCGTCCAAATCGGCCGCGAAGGCACCGCCTTCACCGTCGATACGAGCGAGCAGTCTGTCGACAAGGTCAAGGACATTATCATCAAAGAGTTCGGCCAAAAGCTGAAGAGATACTCCATCTCCGTAAGCGACATCAAATCCGCCACGGTTTCCGATGTCCCTGGTGCCGAGGGCACAGTCGTCGTCAACGCTGGCCCCGAATACAAGGGCGAACAAGGCATGAGCCACGACGCTCTTCACGATCAGCTCGCTGCCTCGCTCACCAAGCTCGGCCACCCGAATGCCGCCGTAACCGTCGAAAACCCCGACTACAACCCGGGCAGCAGCGCTCGCTTTACCAGCTGGTCGGTCCACGCTTCCGGCGTGGAAGAAGCCGATATGCGCACCGCGCTGGAAAACCTGCAAACCGACCTGCAAGCCAAACCTCTCTTCCCGCTCGCCAGCACGATCGGCGGCCGTGTTTCCTCCAACATGCAAATGCAAGCGTTGCTCGCCGTTGGCATCAGCGTCATCGCGATGATCATCTTCCTCTGGTTCCGCTTCCAAAAACCAACCTACGGCATCGCCGCCGGTATCGCCCTCATTCACGACGTCCTCATGACCGTCGGAATGATCGCGCTCAGCTACTACGTCGTGAGCTGGTTCCCTGCGGTCGCGGCCGCACTGAAGATCGACTCGTTCCAAATCAATCTCACGATCGTGGCGGCGTTGCTCACGATCATCGGTTACTCGGTCAACGATACCGTCGTTACCTTCGACCGCCTTCGCGAAATTAAAGGCAAAACGCCCAAGCTCACCGCCAAAATGGTGAACGACAGCGTCAATCAAACGCTTGGCCGAACGATCCTCACGGTCTTCACCGTGTTCATCGTCGTGGTGGTGCTGTACATCTGGGGTGGCGAAGGCCTGCACAGCTTCGCGTTCGCCTTCCTCGTCGGCGTCGTCGTGGGTACGTACAGCTCGATCTACGTCGCCTCGCCCGCTCTGTTGTGGCTCAGCGGCGTCAGCGCCGCCTCCGGCCCGGAGGCTCCACCCGCCGCTTCCACCGCTCGCCTGCAACCCGCACGCTAAGCGTCGTCCAACCCGCTACGGGAATAGCCGGCAAAGTTTACCTGTAGCGCACAGTTTACGCTCACGGTGCGCGCGGCACACTCGACACGCAAAAAGCTTCGCGAAGGCAGCTTCCACGCGAACTTCGAGACGCGCGCTGACGAATAATATTCCAGGCCCGCACCCCCGCGCGGTCTCGATGCCAGTTCACGGACGAACCCGTCGCACGCTGAGTGTCGGTTTCACCAGGCCGGTGTTTCCCTCACTCGCTCGATCCCGAGGTTCCTCCGTGTCCGCATTTCAGAAGCTGTTTCTCGCAACAGCCATTCTCGCCGCAGGTCTGGCCGTCGCCATTCTTTTAGGCCAGCCAGTGATCCCCAAAGCCACGCCGATTGCAACCGCGGCCGTCACCGCCGCGCAGCCGGTTGCTCTGTCGCCACCGCCTGCTACAGCCACAGCCCCGGGCGCCCCGCCGAACGTTCGGTTAATCCCCGACGCCGACGCCCCTTCGAAAACATCCCTGCTCGATGCGCCGGCTTTGCTCTCGCCACTCGAGCCCGCCTCCAACACGCCGAGCGCCGCACTCGACGCTTCCGCCGCGCAGTGGACCAGCCCCTCAACCGCGTCGCCACCGCGATCGTTCGTCGCCAGTGGCCCTGCCGTTCATTTGCGGAACGAAGCCCCGCGCGCCATCGGCAACGAACCGCGAACTCCGTTCACCGTACACCGCTTGCCGCCCGTTGAAGCTCAGGCCACTCTGCCTGCGACGAGCAGCAATGCGCCTCAAATTGCATCCGTCTGGAACGCGCCGCCAACTAACTTCAGCGATAGCGCCAACCGCGCTCCGAACACTCCCGCAACTCCAGCCTCGTTCACCAATTCAGCCTCCGAAGAAAACGAGTTCGCTCCGCCGCCACCGCAGCCGGTGGCGGGCGATTCCGACGACTCTCAAACACACATCGTGACCGACGGCGATTCGCTCGAAAAACTTGCCGCGCTGTATCTCAACGACCCTCACCGCGGTAACGAAATCTTCGAGCTCAATCGCGGCATTCTCTCTGATCCGAATCTGCTCCCAATCGGTGCCGAGCTCAAAATCCCCGACCGCGTCGCCAGCACGATGCCGATCCGGCAAAGCCAACGTCCCGGCTATCAGGGAGATTCAGGCGTACGTGAAGCCGCGATGGGCGATTTAATCCCCGTTCGCTCGGTGCCCGCTGCAAACGCAGCAGCGTCCGCGCCGCCGCAAGCTCAGCTTGCGCGCCCGATCGCCGCCGATTAAAGGCCACGACCTCAAGGAATCTTATTCCGCCGATTCGTCCAAGGCAGCTGTGCCATCGCCACGTAGTCGGTAAGAAACTTAACGATCGCCGGATCGATCGCATCCGCACTCTTGCCCACGAGCACGTCGCCCTCCAGGCTCGTCGGTAGCGCGAGCACTTCGAGCCCGCTGCGCTGCTTTGCCCCCGTCTTATCCGTCGGTGGATGCGACTTCTCGAGCTGTGCCTGAACGCGCGAGAGTTCCTGCTTCGCTTTTTGATCCTGCGCCCCGCCGATTAACATCCACGCCACATTTTTCTTGAACGCACCAAATTTGAGAGCTTCCTGAATCATCAGTCCGTTGTAGCTCCACCGCGGCGAAATTAGCACGAGGCCCTTCACGTCTTGCCCTTGCTTTCCGACCGCCAGCGGCGGCGCCGCCCAATCGTGCGCCGCCCAATTCACGGCCACGCTCGCCCCCATGCCGGAACCAACCAGGCACAGCTTGTTCAAGTTCAGTTCACCCGCGTCATTTTTGTCGACGAGAAAATCGCGAATCGCTTCCATATCGCGCGCCGCCATCGCCTCCAGTCCCTCTTTCCCAAGCTTGGCCGGATCCAAATCCGTTACGCCGCCGCCGCCCGTCAGCTGCTTAGTGCTTTCCCCATGCCCCCGCAGGTCGACAATCACCACCGCGAAATAAGCCCGCTCACCATTCCCATCACCTGGCGCCAATAGCGCTTGAGCCAACGGCGCAAACGTCGCCCGCGTCCCTTTGAAATCGTGCAACATCACCACGGGCGTTGTCTGTTTTCCCTGGGGCGATCCCTTCCGCGCCCCCCCGCCGAAGTACATCCCGCGCAGCATCACGCCGTCAGAGGTAGTCACCGACATCGGCTCTGGCGCGGGTTGGCCCTCCGCCGAAACGGCTCCTTGCAGCACAATCGCAGCGCCCAACAGTACAGCGGCCAATTTCTCTTTCATAACCATTGCCATTTCAGCCCTATAGCGGCAGATGAGAATTCACGCGGCACCTATTATAAGCACATCCTTCGCCGCAATCGAATTGCCTTGCTTCCAAAAAAGGGCCTCGCACTCCGCCCACGCCGGAGTTGCCCATTTCGATCCCATGACTGACAATAGTAATTGAGGCTGGGCCGAACTCCGCTTCGGTCATATGGCGCGGCGTCGAGGTTCTACGCGTGGCGACGGTCGAAAATCCCCGGCGATTGTCGAAGCTCGTTAGCTCCCTGAAACGACTCGTCTCGCTGCGCGAAATCTCCGCCTGGTCGCTCAGTTTCTTCTTTCACGCCGCAATCTTCGTTCTCCTCGGCTCACTCGCAATCTACTTCCCGCTCCGCCACACGATTCTGCTCACGCTCACCCCGCACGTCGAAGTCAACGAAACCCCGCCGCCGCAGGAAGTTCACTTCTCCGCCGACACGCACGACCAGATCGGCGCCCTGAGCGAAGGCGGAGTCGGCAACGCTCGCCCCGCCGGTCCAATTGAAGGCTCCATCCCCACGATTAATCACCAGCTCGTTCCCGCCACGCCCGTCGGCGCCGGGATCAGTCCCATCGGCAACCTACAGGTTCAAGACGTCAACCAAACCATCCTCCAATCTCCCAACCTGCCTGAAAACGTGGTGATCAAAGGCTCTGGCAGCGTCGGTACCACAGGAGCAGTCGGCGCCGTCGATCGCATCACGCACGAAATTCTCCTCTCGCTCGACGAACGCCCCACGCTCGTCGTCTGGCTCTTCGATCAATCCGGCAGCCTCAAACCGCAGCGCGAAACCGTCGCCAAACGCTTCGACCGCGTCTACAAAGAGCTCGGCGTCATCGAGTCCTCCGGCAACAAAGCGTTCAAAGGCAAAGGCGAAGAGCCGCTTCTCACTTCCATCGCGGAGTTTGGCAACAAAGTGAAACTCCTTACGCCGAAACCCATCTCCGAACTGAGCGCCATCCAATCCGCCGTCCGCGGCATTGAAGATGACCCGCAAGACAACGGCGTCGAAAACACGTTCCAATCCGTCGGCTATATAGCGGAGAAATTCCGCCACTTTCGCATCGCCAACCCGCGTCGCAACGTCATGATCGTCGTCTTCACCGACGAAGCCGGCGACGACGTCGCGGCCCTCGACCCCACGGTCGACCTCTGCCGCAAGTACGAAATCCCGGTCTATGTCGTCGGTGTCCCCGCCCCCTTCGGCCGCGAAACCGCCTACGTCAAATGGGTCGACCCCGATCCGAAATTCGACCAATCGCCGCAAAAAGCGCCGGTCCACACCGGCCCCGAGTCGCTCCTGCCCGAACGCCTCATGCTCCTCTTCGGCGGCACGCCCAAAGACGAAGAGCAAATCGATTCCGGCTTCGGCCCCTTCGGTCTCAGCCGCCTCGCCTACGAAACCGGCGGCCTGTACTTCACGGTCCACCCCAACCGTAAAACGGGCAAACGCGTCGAGCCCTGGGAAACCGCCGAGATGTCGACGTACATGACGAACTTCTTCGACGAGCGGATCATGCGTAACTACCGCCCCGATTACGTCTCCGCCAAACAGTACTACGACCTCCTGAAATCAAACAAAGCCTGCAACGCACTCGTCGAAGCGTCGCAACTCTCCGCCACCACGCCGATGGAAAACGTCCGCCTTCGCTTTCCGCGCATCGACGACGGCCAGTTTGCCAAAGAACTCTCGAACGCCCAACGCGAATCCGCCCGCCTCGAACCCAAGATCGAAGCCCTCGCCACGCTCCTCCGCGGCGGCGAAAAAGACCGTGAAAAAATTACCACCCCGCGCTGGCAAGCCGGCTACGACCTCGCCCTCGGCCGGACCCTCGCCGTAAAAGTCCGCACCGAAGGCTACAACGCAATGCTCGCGAACGCCAAGCAAGGCCTCAAATTCAAAAATGACAAGGACGACACCTGGGAGCTCAAGTCCATCGATGCCGTCACGGTGAACAGCGCCCTCACCAAAGACGCCGAGGACGCCAAGAAATATCTCACTCGCGTCGCCACCGACAACAAAGGCACCCCTTGGGCGATGGACGCCGAAAAGGAATTGAGAAAACCGCTCGGCTGGGAATGGCATGAGTCCTTCACCGACGCCGCCGGCAAACTCGCCGAAGCAAAAGCCAGAAAGGATCGCCCCAAGCCAAACAACAAACCCGAGCCCCCCAAAAAACCACGCCGCGACCCGCCGCCCCTGTAAGTTAGGCTTAGGCCTGACATAGTCGCCATTTGCTGGCGTCTTACAGCTTTACCAAGCTCGCGCCCTGCCAGCCGCCGAATCGAAGAAACTCGTCGTTGGTCTCGCCATCTTGACAATTCGTCGCAGTCACCCGATCATTACCACTCCTCCCTATACGGGGGCTATTTGCTACCACCACCGACGAGCTGAGGCGACGATGGTCAACATCTTCCGGTCCGCGCGAGAGCGCCATGTTTTGTTCTCGAGCTTACTTGCCACCTGCTTGTTCGCGCTGGTTGCCACACATGCAAAGGCCACCCTCGTCGCCGGCGACCCGTCGCTCGATTCCGGCTGGACTTCGAGTGGCAATGCCCTCGACAAAAACAATTACGTCATCGGTGCCGCGAACTTCGGTTTCGACATGTACACCGCGTCGTTCGCCGCCGATTCGTCCTTAGCTGCTGCCGTCGGCAGTGGTTGGAGCACGGGCGACACCATCCTCGCCATGGGTGGCAAACGGCAGTCGACCAATGGCATCGCCGCCGGCTGGGGAATAGGCTTCGGCGGCGACCCCGTAAATTCCAACGTAACTTCCTCCGCGCGTATCGTCGCCAAATTTGGCAGCTTGATTTCAAACAGCGTGACGGCAAGTACTGTTCAACCCGCCGGCGGCAACGGCCTGGGCAGTTTTAGCGGTGGTAACCTAGGCGACGGCGCGGTTCTCCTCGGTACTCCCAACAATGGCGGCTTTTTCACCTCCGGAAACCAAGGACTCTTCCTCAGCTTTTTGACCAATCAGCGCTACGTCGCCAGCAGCAACACGACTCCAAGCATCGCCAACTCGTTCGGTCGAATCATCTACAAACTCGGCGGTGATGGCTTGCTCGATAGCTGGGAAGTCGTCCTCGACCAAACCCTTCTTGCCGCTTCATTTGTCGACGTACCAACCGTTGGCGCCCTCAGCATCCTTACGGAACAGCGTGGCCCCAACGCCGTGACCGATGGCTTGCTTACCGTCTCTGCGACCGCCGTTCCCGAAGCCGGGTCTTTCGTCCTCGGCGCGTTCGTATGCAGCGTGGCCGGCGTCGTCATCGCAGTGCGAAGGGTTAATCACTCGCAACTGCAAAGTGCCTAGTCGTCCGCTCGGGTGCCACTGCTGGCTTGCCCAGCAGTGTTGGTATTTGCCGAAGCATTGCCTTTGCATTTGGAAACATCGTTCCAGGGCGCTTGGGTGCCATTCGTTTCGCCAGTGCTCTTTCAATCGACGTTTTGCACGTTACCGAACTCAAACGCACCCAATGACATATTCATTAGTGGCCCTATGTTGGCACTAGCCGACATCGGCCGCTAGCCTGGTGTGCCTCCTCACGCCCGCAATCCCCCCGTATCATGAATCTCGATCCGATTCCCAAACGGATCGCGCACAAAAAACCGCTTCCACGGCGCCGGCCGCCCATCCTCAGTCTCCACGCCAGCAGCCCGCAGCTTACTCCTCAACCTGTCCACGTCATCGCATTCAATCCCAAAGTGCCGCTGCCTGTCCGGCCCGAGTTGTACCTTTTCGACCGAAAGGTGAATATCAAGCCCGCCCGCATCAAACCAAACGCCACCGCGAACTCGCAACGATTCCGGCTTGGGTAGCTCGCGCAGCCCCAATTGCCCACCGTAGAACGCCCGAGCAACGTCCTCATATCCCTCCGGCATGCTGATGTTAATGTGCGAAAGATGCATGACCGCTCCAGGCCTGGAAGGCCGCGATTCGATAGCCCAGACCGACAGAAGCTTATTCAACTGACAGCAGAAGATTTGCGAATGCGGTTAGCCCCCGGCTCTGCCGGGGGTTCGATAAAGCCAAACCTGGCGTTGCCGACAGAACTCTGACGAAATGATGAAGCACAAAACCCCCGGCAGCGCCGGGGGCTGCCTAGTCTGTGACGACGCTGTCATATGAATAAGCTTCGATAGGCCTGGGTTCAATAGCCCGCCCGCATACGTAAAGCCCTGTAGGGGCGCACCAAATCTTGTCGCAACATTTGTAGCACCGTAACATTTCGGCGACGCGAAAATCAATCATCTTCGCCGTGCTTTCCGATCGACCTACCTTTCCGTCGCGGGGAGTTGACCAAACCATTAACAAACACAACGATCGGCACCCCAATGTTGACTGGCCGAAGAATGATCCACACCAATCCCATCTTTCAACTCACAGGGTCGGATACACTCGCCCAATCCGTAGAGTCTCCGGTCCTAAATAGTTCCATCCAAAACTATCCGAATCGATTGCGTCTCGCCCGCAACATCCTTTCAACCACGCCGGCGTCGCCACGCACGTACTCCCATGAGTATGCTTCCCACACCGACCACCCCAATCAGAATCCCCAACCATCCGTTGACAGGGTAAACGACTGTGGCCAGGTCCACGAGTCACTACGCCAAAAGCAGCATCGCACTCGCGTCAACTATCGAAGACGTAATGTGTCGACTAAGAAATCGCATGGCTTCCCATTATCCAAGTCAACGAGCAGCCCTGCTCGGACGCTAACTGGTCAACTCGCAAACCTTCACGGCTGCGGGCGCCAATTTCTGCAAAGATTTTTGTTGAATTTGTGCCAGCACCTATGGTACGGTCACTCCACGCTTCACTGCGCAAGCGCCCGCTCTTTGAAAACTCAACCTATGCGCTCACATCCGCGACAAACGGACAGGCTAAGAATGCGCGCACGCTTGCACGCGAAAAGCAGCGCGAATATCGGCGCGTCACATCGCTCGAAGAGACAAAATTCACCGACTTCTCTCTTGCTCGAGCGGGAAAAACATCGCGTTTTCTGGTGCCGATGGTCGCCGCGGCCAGACTGAAACCCGGAATTTTGTATTAAAAAATCGAGTTCACCGACAACGACAAAAATCCGGTCAGGCGTTGAGCGTCGACTTCCCTAGTCCCCAGCCCGAAGCCCCAGCCGCTCGCGCTAGCGATTCGCCATCGCATCCTCCGCGAACATTTCGTTCGGGTCGTGCTTATAGAAAAAAGTCGCCGCGCGGCTCGCCACGATATCGACAAACTCGCGCTCGAACTGTTGCACCGGCTTATCCTGCGCCGGGATGCCGCTGTTGGTCGGGTACAGCACTTCGCCGAGATGCTTGTCCCACAGCACTTTGTTGTGATCCTTCATATCGTAGATCGTGACCGTTACGTCGGCCCGACCTTGGTACAGCGTCTTGCCTTTGTACAGCTCGAAGTCGTCGAGCTGGATGTACACGACCTTGTCGGCATGTACAGCCTTGGCTAACTCGCGGAAATCGCCGCCATCGTTTTCATCCGACCAGTTATCGACTTCGCGCGGACTTACGATGTCGATGCCCTTCACATTGTGAGAGAGCAACTCGCTCGTACGTGCCGCAATGCTGCGGGCCGCACCGGCGTGGCGAAACTCACTCGAAGAAGGCGGCTTGCACATCACCACCACTCGCGAGCTTTTGAGCCCATCGAAATCTGCCGGCGACATGTTCCCGCCATCGAACACGTACATGCCCGTGGCCAAGATCGAAGAGCAGCCGGCATACGCGGCTATTAGCGCCAAGCCAATTAGTGTCGCAGCGATTCGATTCGCGGACGCAAACCGAGCGTGAAAACGGTCCATCGTTTCTCCTTCACGGTCGATCGCCCTAAGAAAAGACTGGTTCGGGCGAAGACAAGGCCGCGAAGAATACTGACGCCCGCCCCGCCCCGCAAGGCGAGTTGCAACGCAGCGATGGCAGCTCGGGTAATCGGACGTGGTAGCTGGACTCGCAAGAGTCCGGCAGCTTACCGCGGACGGTTCCGAATCCGGATTCTTGCGAATCCAGCTACCAGCAGTCGGCCCACCCTGCTAGCACCCGGCCGCTCTTGCCCCCGCAGCCATGCACCAATAAAAAAGCCACCCGCAAACGCGTTCGTTTGCAGGTGGCTCAAGAGGCGTCGGTGGGAGTCGAACCCACGATGTCGGATTTGCAATCCGATGCCTT
>DATBAY010000054.1:0-10122 GCA_036271295.1 Lacipirellulaceae bacterium
CGAAGATGGGGCGACCACCTAAAGCCCCTGACGAGCGCAAGGCGGCGGAGCTGAGAATTAGGCTTACAGAAGCCCAGCGGGCCGAATTGGACGCTGCTGCGGGCCAAGATACGTCTACATGGGCCAGAGATGTTCTGCTCAGAGCTGCGAAACGTCGCGGCAAGTGAGCGGAGCGTGGGAGAATCGAACTCAATCCGTGGTTGAGACGGCTCCCTTCTGCGGGGTATAAGGCCGCTGCGTCAGCCAAGACGCGGGCCACACTCCGGTTGAGAGTAGTTCGAAGGCTAGTCATGTTCATTGCCCTGCGAATCCGATTTTTCATTGAGTTTTCGCTGCCATTTGATCCCGTCAGAGTAGCCAGTCTGGTAGGCCGAGTATGACCAACCGATTACAAGCACTATTCCAGCGAGCAAGAAAAGCAATGTCTCCATCTTGGGATTCCCTTACAGATTTAGAGGCGTATCAAACGACCCTCAAGCTGCTGTTGATTTGCGCCGCACCGGTGGGCGCGTTACTCGCGGCATCCGGTGCGGGGTGGTGGACGTGGTACAACACGAAGATTGAGAAGAGAATCTCGGAATTACGGAGCGCCAATGACAACGAGAAGGCCAACGCGAAAGCCATTTCCGAGAAAGAGCGAGCCGACCAACTTAATGATGAGTTGGTAAAAACAAACCAATCCCTTGCCGAAACTAAGAAATCACTCACCCAAGCGAACCAGTCAATCGCCGACCTCGTCGCCACCAGCAAGGACACGAACGCTAAAGTTACAGATAGATTGGACTTACTCACGGAAGAGGTTAAGGGGAAACTCGTCGCCAGGCTTAAAAAGCTGCCTCCACAAAGCGTGGGGTTTGGATTACTAGACGACAGCGCAGCAAACTTCGGGGCAGCGATTGAGCAGATAATGGCTGACTCGGGGTGCCTGAGTCCGGCCCGGGTCATTGGCGGGATAAAAGTCTCTGGCGTGTCAACGAGGGGCATCGTTGTGCAGTGGATTGCGGAAGATGGCAAGCCTGTCGCCGCAGAGCTTGTCGCGGCCTTCAAAGACGCCGGAATTCCAGATGTTGTGTTTAGCGACTCTCGCCGTTTCCTCATTAAAACGGGAACGCTTGCGCAGGTTTCTGTCGGTGCGAAATAAATCCTATTCACAGCGACCCCCTTCGCAGGAATTCTGTTGTGTCGCGCTGAAAAGAAAAGTCGAAGCGCGCAGTAGTGGGACAGTACCGAATATTGGGAAAACACGGCGCGGCGTGTGTCCAATACAAATGGGCATCAACTTTGATGATTTTCGCAGACGCAGGCGCACCGCGAGCGCAATCTTCATCGACGATATGATCGATCGACGCGATTTATTGCGAGGAAAACGGGTTGCCAAAGAGCGAGAGCCGGTGTGTGACCGGCGTGTGGCAACCTAGCACAGGTCTTGGCACAAAAGCAACAAAAAACAGAGACGTGACCAGAAGATTCGGATGTCGACCGGCCTCGCGGAATTTCGAGGAAAGTAGAACGTCCCTCTTTGCACTTTGCGCTTCAACAAAAAGCCCTCAGCAAAACGCTGAGGGCTTTTGAATTGATCTAATTGCCGCGGGTTTCCTTGGCCTCGCCTGGAACTACCGGTCGTAAAGCATCGATAGCGGCGGCAATTGCGGCGTGATTGCGTTCATTTTGGGCGATCGCGAGACTCTTCTTCTCTTTTAAACTCTTAATCACGCCGCCGTGTTTCCAAGATTCCGGGTCTACCGACGCCTCAAGATATTTAATCAGAACTTCGGGCGCGAAATTAGTGTCTTTTGAATCGGTGCGATATACGGCCAAATCAACGATATTGTAAACTTTTATGTACTTCGGCGCTGGTTCGGCTTCTGTTGCGGCGAATAGAGTAATCGAGCAGAGAAGTGCAACAGCGACACCGGATAGGGCCATGAATTTCATACTATACCTCGGTGAACGGGAGCGGATCATAACGCCGAACAGTCTATCCGCGTTCTTGAAATGACAACAAGATCAGAGATTGACCTAAAGCGCAATAAAAAGCGCTGAGCAAACATGCCAAGGGCTTTTGATGTTTGCGATAGCCCACGACTTTCGGAAGAGAAAATAGGGCATTCTACTTTTTGAAAAGCCGTGGCGGTGTTCTGCGAAAATCGTGCCTACTTCGCAGACGCAGCTTCTGCGGCGTTGATAAAACCATCGCCATTCGTGTCGAGCCGCGAGAATTGTTCGTTGGTTCCCAAAAACTCGCGGCGGCTTATGTCGCCGTCGCCGTTGAAGTCGGAATGAATGAACCATTCCGGCGTACCTGCCGGAGCGCTGCGAGCCATTACCGATCGAGGTCGATAGAACGAATCTTCCTCCGGGCGTTCACCGCGCAGGAATGCAACGATCATCGTGTAGGGCAGCTCATTGCTCTGCAAAATTCCGTCGTGGTTCATATCGTATTCGAGCAATGTCTTGGCGGCAGTCGAAATCTCGCGCTCACCCAGTCGGCCGTCGGCATCGGCATCGAGAAGTTCACACAGCGGGTCGCAGTTGTCGTGCACCATCAGCCTTATTTGGCTGGCCACAGCGGCAGCTTGGGCGCCATCGATCGCGGCCGTCAAATCTTCGGCCATCAGTACTAAGCGCGTTCCGCCAAGCGTGATCACTGCGCGATCGTCTGCCGGCTGTGCGGAGATTGAAATCTCGGGAATATGAGAATCGACTTTCAGGCTGCTCTTACCGGGCGATTTGTCCGCGCCCGTCGTGAAATCCACGGTTAATTGAAGGTGCGGCGGGATCGTCTTAAGCGTGCTAATTTCATCCTGATCGAGCAGGCCATCGCCGTTCGCGTCGAGCTTTTTATAAGCTGTCGTGAGTGCCGGAAAACTTTCGGGTTTCAAATCTTGCTGCGGCGCGTACAGATCGGTTAGCAAGTAATTGAGCCGATCGTCGGCAAAGCCCGGCTCCAAATACAAGGCGGCCGCCCGGCTGACTTGCCGCTGCCCCAGCGAGGCCTGGCCATCGCCCAGCAGTAAATCGCGAAGGGTCTCGAATTCCTCCGCGGTGACGACGCCGTCGTTGTCGTCGTCGAATGCGAGAAGCGTTTTAGCACACTTCTGCAACTCGTCTGCGGAAAGCTGACCATCGCCGTTCGTATCCAAAAGCTTCCAAATTCGCGAGGAAGCGCTCGGCACGTTCGAATATGACCGGCTACTGCGCAGGCTGAAGGGTTTCATCTTGCGCCCGGCGGCTCGGCCGAGCCACGCGGCCGCTTCATCGCGCTCGATTTCGCCGTCATGGTTCGAGTCGTATTCGTCGGTCCACATTTTGAGATCGCGCTCCCGCACAGGCTTACCGTATTGCTGGCCTTTGAGATACTCTTCGTTGGCGGCGAGCGCCTTCCAAGTCGGCGTCTTTTCTTTTTCCGGGGTTGCCGCGGCGAGCACACCATCGATCAGCTTTTCGAAGGCTTCATTCGCCGGGCGGCCATTGACCGTAATCGTTGCATCCATAATGAGCGGGCCGCCGGGCGTGAGGATCGTAATCCGTTCCGGCTGAGGTTTTGGCGGCGGAGGAGCCGTCGCGTCTTTCTTCGGCACATCTGCTTTTGACGGCGGTTTATCGGAAGATGCTTCCGCGGCTGGCTTTGGCTTCGTCGATTCGTCAGAACTCGGCGGCGTGGCAGGAACCGGCGTAGCCGCGACAGGCGAAGCGACTTCGCCCACGGCGGCCGGCGATGACGCCACTTTAGGTTTGGAGGGTTGGCAACCTACTACGAGTGCAAAGGTGAGCGCTGCAAAAGTTGCTGAGTGCCGATGCATAGAACAAGTTCGACTTGCCGCGAAGCGTAAATCGTCTGGCGTGGGCAATCTGTTGTTCACGCGAGAATATCGTGAATCGGCGTCCCTTCGGCAATTTTAATGGGCCGATTCGACGCCGTGACGTTCTCGTGATCGGGCGGAACGCCGAGCGCGGTCGATAACGTCGCCAGCACGTCGCCGATGCCGACTTGCTTCTCTTCGACCGTGGTGCCATCGGCGCTCGTTTTGCCATAAGCTTGGCCGCCCTTGATACCACCGCCCGCAAAGACGCACGACCAGGCGGCCGGAAAATGATCGCGCCCCGCGTTGCCATTGATCTGGGGCGTGCGGCCGAACTCGCTGATCCACAGGATGGTCGTATCCTTGAGCAAATCGCGTTCTTGCAGCTCGCCCATGAGGGTCGCCCAGCCCGCGTCGAGTTCTTCAGAAAGTTTTTTGACGCGGCGGAAATTGTCCTGGTGCGTGTCCCAACCGAGCCCGTCGCCGAGCGCGACTTCGACAAACGGCACGCCGCGTTCCACCAGCCGACGTGCCAGCAAACACCCTTGGCCGAAAACGCCGTTGCCGTATTGGCTGCGAAGTTTGTCTGATTCGGTCGTAAGATCAAACGCCTTCCGAACGTCGGGCGTCATCAGATCGGCCGCTTTGCGATACAGCGCATTGTGTGTTTCAAACGCATTGGCGTGCCGGCCATCGAGGAACTTGCGCTCCAGTGTGTTCCACAGCGCGAGCCTGCGAGCGGCTTCGTCTGCATTCACGTCTGGCGGCAATTCGAGATCCGCCATCTTCAAATCGACGGGCTTTGCTAGCGCCATCGGTGCCGCGCCGGGTGCGGGCGGACCGCCGCTGCCGGCGACGATTGCCGGGGCGTAGCGGGCTCCGAGAAAACCCGGCTCGAACGCGGCCGGGTTAATATCTCGAGGCGGCGCCACGGTGACGTAGTTCGGCAGCACCGATTCGTACTCGAGCTCCTTGGCGAGCGCGCAGGCGATCGACGGATAAGCAACTTCACCAGCGGGCGGATGGCCGGTGCGCACCAAATGCGTTCCCCGAGCATGGTCGCCTTCTTTCGTCGTGAGCGACCGCACCACGGCAAGCTGATCGCCGAATTTACCAAGCTTCGGCAGGTGTTCGCTGAACCGGAGTCCCGGAACGCTGGTGGCGACTTCTTTGAATTCGCCGCCGTTCGCGTGACCGGGCTTCATGTCAAATAAATCCGTCTGACTTGGCCCGCCGCTCATCCAGAGCAAGATGCAATGCCGTCGACGCCGTGGATCTTGGGCGATTTCGGCCGCCAGGCTTGGCAACCAGCTCGCACAGCTTGTACCCAATAACCCCAGCCCGAAGTTGCGGAGCAGTTCGCGCCGATCGATTCCGCCGTGGTGACTGGCCATGTTCGGTTCCTATTGGTTGAATGCGAACTCGGTGCTATTGACGAGCGCCCACAGTATATCGCTGAGCGCCTTCGATCGGTCGGTCGGTGTTTTGGCTTCCGCTAAAACGGCGAGACACGTTTTAGCCTCGTCGTCGGTCGGCTGCCGCGCGAACGCCGCCAAGAACAATGATTGCACGCAATCCGCGTTGCTCAAGAACGGCGCTTCGAGTGCGCCGAGCAAGCTGCTGCGGCCCGAAGCCGTGACATCTGCCACCGCCTTGCCGTTCATCAAGAGCAGCGCCTGGAGCGTGCCTTCTCGATACTCGGCCGGATCGCCGGGAGGCGGCCGCATGCGGCGAATAAAATCGGTCCGCAAGGAACTCTCTTCCAGACCAGCGGTCACGCCATTCGTTTCGGGCGAGTATGGCTGCGAAGCAGCATCGTTCAACGGGGCCAGCGTGGCGAAACTATCGTAGAGTTGCTCCGGCGTGAGGGGCCGCGCGATCATCCGCGAAAAATCCTGCGGGGGCTTCGTCGCATCGCCCCCACCGCTAGAAAGCTGGTAGGCCTGCGTTAGAGCGAGCGTGCGCCATAGATTGCGCAAGTCGAAGTCCGTTTTCACGAAGTAATCGGCCAGCTCGTTGAGCAGTTGATTGTTGACCGCTTCCGTGTCATCGAGCGATTCAACGATCCCGCGCCCGAAGAGCTGCGACCAGGCCCAGTTAACGGCCGCTCGCGAGAAAAACTTATTCTCGGGCGACGTCAGCCACAGCGCGAGTTGCAACCGTCGCGTGCGGTCGGAGGCATCCGTCGCGTCGTCTCCATCGGGATATTTCGGCGAAACGACGGTGCTCGAATTGGGCAGCATGACGTCGCCCTGATTGGTGTCCACAAGTCGATACGACATCCGCATCATGTTGTTGCGATCGTCGGGCGCTCGCACCCTTGCAAAAAAGGCGGCCAGGCCCCAGAAATCGCGCTGCGTCCAGGACGCAGTCGGATGATCGTGGCACTGAGCACAGTGCAGGTGAACGCCGAGAAACAGTTCCGCCGTGCTGGTTGCGAGTTTTTCCGGGGAGACGTCGTTCGCCTGATAAAACAGGGCGGGGCCCAGTTCGTCGCCGCCGAGCGTGAGCAGCATTTCACCCACCAGGTTGTCGTACCGCAGGTTCTTCGCGAACCGCGCTCGTAACCATTTTTGCAATGCCACCGCCTGTGGGCCGCGCTCCGCATCGACGCCCAGCGGCAGGATTCGATTTCGCCAGGTCGTCGCCATGTGCGTCGAGTAACGCGGCGAGTTGAGCAGCCGATCGATGAGCTGAACGCGCTTCGTTGGGTTGTCATCGGCGAGAAAGGCCCTCACGTCGCCCACGCGCGGGATGACGCCATTCAGGTCGAGACACACGCGGCGCATGAATTCGCCGTCCGCCGACTTCACGGCCGGCTCGACTTTATCAGCCGACCACATTTGCGCGATAAGGTCGTCGACGCGGGCGGCCATCTGCTCGCTAGTGCGAAGCGTCGAGTCAGTCGTTCGCGCCTCGGATCGACCGGCAGCAATGGCGATCGAGCATCTTATGATGCCCAAGGCAACAACGAGGAACCAAAAATATGCCCGTTTGAGTCGCATATTCCGCAAACTCATCGCGATCTGGGCAACGGGCTCCCGCAGGGGCCGCCGCCCGTGATAAGAATAGGAGAAAGCTCGCGAAGATTTATTGTACCCCTTTTGGGGAAAGAACGCAGCAATACCTTCGCCAGCAAATTCGCGAATTACGTGTCGCGAGCGTTCGTTAGTCTTTTTCCGCAGTATGAACCCATTTGATCCCCAGAGCGATTCCGACCGCCATTTCATTTGGGATCGGCTGGTTGCGGTTGATTGCGAAGCCTTCGCGAATGGCGATTGGTCACAGATCGAGCCGGATTTCGATTTGGCGTCCTTCGAGGGCATTCGCTGCTTCCACTCTCCGAATCCAGACGAATGGAAGATTATATTCCCGGATTTGGACAGTTATCGGGACTCTTGGCTGGCGGCGTCGGAGGCGTATCGTGCGATGCGGCCTGTCGGCCATTCTCACTTCGAAGCATTGCTCGCGCGCTGCCACCTGAATGAAATCGACGTCGTCGGCGATCGGGCCATGGCGCTCAAAAAGTTTTACGGCGAAGTACCGCTGGCTGATGGCACGACGCTGGCAAACCGACGGCAGACGTTGTACCGTCTTCATAAGCAAAACGGCATCTGGAAAATCGTCGGCTTCTTCGGGCAACTGCCTCTGCACGTAGACGGCGTCAGCGCACGATGAACGAACAAGCGTCACTGAGCACCGTCGACTATTGCGTGTTCTTCGCTTACATCGCGCTCACGCTATTTCTTGGCTTCGCTGTCTCGCGCGGCGCTCGCCGAAAGATGCGGGACTACTTTCTCGGCGACAAAAAGCTGCCATGGTACGTCGTCGGCACCTCGATGGTCGCCAGCGACATCAGCAGCGAAACTTTTATCGCCAACGTCGGCATTGCCTACCAATACGGCATGGTCGTGGCCACGGGTGCTTGGAACTCGTGGATCATCTACTCCATTTTCCTGTTTGTGTTCCTGCCGTACTACGTGCGGTCGGGTCTCTATACGATGCCGGAGTTTTTAGAGCGCCGCTACAACAGCACCTGCCGGTATTTGTTCGCGTTCTCGCTGGTCATTGGTTACATCTTTACGCTGCTTGCCGGCTCGCTGTATGCCGGTGGGCTGGCGATCGAGCGGATCTTCGAACTGAAGTTGTCGCCCGACCTTAACACGAATATCGCCTGGGGTATCGTATTTTTCGCCGTCACGACCGGCGCCTACACGATCTACGGCGGCATGAAGAGCTCGGCCTGGACCGACTTCATGCAAATGATGGTCCTGCTAACCGCGGGCGTTTTACTACCGATCTTGGCCCTGCAGAAGGCGGGCGGCATCTCGCAGCTCGTTCACGACTATCCAGAAAAGTTCAACATCTTTCTGCCGCCCACGCACGAGCGCTTTCCCGCAACCGGCGTCTTCACCGGCTTCCTCACCGTTGGCCTGTGGTACACCTGCTCGAGCCAGCACATCGTACAACGCGTACTTGCGGCGAAGGACGAATGGCACGCACGCATGGGCGTCGTCAGCGCAGGCTTTCTACGCATCATCACGCCGCTGTTCTTCGTATTGCCCGGCATCGCGGCCATCAAACTGTTTCCCGGCCTCGAAAAGCCAGACCAGGCGTATTTGATGCTCGTGAAATCGCTGATTCCGGCGGGACTCAAAGGACTGGTGCTGGCCGGCATGGCGGCGGCGCTGATGGCAACCGTTTCCACGGTGCTTAACGCAACCTCCACGCTGCTAACCATCGATCTCTACAAAAAACTGCGTCCCGGCGCGAGCGATCGCGAACAGGTGCTGGCAGGCATGATCTCGGGCGTTATCGTGCTCACGATTAGTGTGCTCATCGCGTTCGTGTACATCGAAAAACACGATTCGTTGTTCGTTCTCGTGCAGCAAGTGTTTTTCTACATCGCGCCGCCGTTTGCCGTCGTGTTCCTACTGGGACTGCTGTGGCCGCGGGCAAACGGCACTGCGGCCGTGGCAACTATTATCAGCGGATTTCTCTTCCTGTTGCTGCTTCAAAAGGGACTACCGTTCGCGAACGTCCGCCCACTCTGGGATTCGATCTCTTGGCTCACACCCTACAAGCGAGCATATCAGCACAGCGCGCTGCTCACGTGGATGTTCTCAATGACGGTAATGGTCGTCACTTCACTCGCTACGGCGCCACCGCCGCCGGAGCGCGTCAACGGAATCATTTGGAACCGTAGCTACCTTTCACTGCCACCTGCCGAAAGACTGAAGTACGGCGGTTGGAAAGATTTCCGCCTGTGGTGGCTTCTATTTGTTCTTTCCGTGCTCTCTATCTACGGATTCTTTGTATGGTTTAACTTTTTTCGTAGCTGATGCGGGTTATCTCACCACCGAGACTGCCGGGACACAACAAGTTTACGGACGCTTTCATTACAATGAGGCCATAGCGATTCTTCGTGACGCACCTGCGGAAGCGTTCGACCAGCCGGGCGAACTCTTTCGTGATTCCGTCCAATCGAACTGTATTGTCGTCCACACTTAACTATGAAAATCACCCGCATCGAATCCATCCCCGTTCGCGTGCCAATCAAACCCGAGCTCGCCATTCGCGGCGGCCGCGGCCTTTCGCACAGCGTCTCGCCGTTCCTGCTGGTGCGCATCCACACCGATGACGGACTGTGCGGCGTCGGCGAAGCCTCCTGCACGCCGCGTTGGAGCGGCGAAGATCAGGTGACCGCCGCCCATTTCGTCGACAATTACTTCGCGTCGCAACTCATCGGTGCGACGGTCGACGACATCCGCGACCTCACGAAATACTTCAGTGGCGTGGTCGCTAACAATTATTTCACGAAGGCTGCCGTCGAAATGGCTCTCTGGGACCTGGCCGGAAAAGCACAGCAGTCCCCAGTTTGGAAACTCTTCGGCCCGCGCGCTCGCGATTTAGTTCCAACCAAGTGGTCCGTTTCGGGCGTTGCACCCGCGAAAGCCGCCGAGATCGCGGCTTGGGCGGTCGGGCAAGGTTTTAAGAAAATGAAGGTGAAGGTCGGCATCGATCCACTGACGGATATAGAACGCGTCCGCGCGGTGCGAAACGCCGTCGGCCCCGATATCAAGCTCGGCGTCGACGCCAATGGCGGTTGGCCGACGCCTGCGGTCGCGATCGCCACGATTAGCCGCTTGTGCGATGAGTCCAACATCTACTTCGCCGAGCAGCCTGTACCGGCTGGCGACCCCGCGCTGCTCGCCGAAGTCCGCCGCAACGTACCCGTACCGATCATCGCCGACGAAAGTATCTACACGCTGGCCGATGCCCACATGCTGGCTCGCGCCGAGGCAGCCGACGTGTTCTC
>DATBAY010000055.1:0-11288 GCA_036271295.1 Lacipirellulaceae bacterium
TTAAGAGCGGCACCCGGCTGCTGAATTCCGTCACGCTGATGGGCCACGTTTCGATCGGCCACGACAACGTGATTTACCCCAACACGGTGATCGGCGGCGAACCGCAGGATATCAGCTACGCCGGCAGTGATACGCAGGTCATCCTCGGCGACAACAACATCATTCGTGAAGGTGTCACGATCAATCGCGGCAGCGAAAAGGAAGACGGCATCACCAAAATTGGTGACGGTAACTTCCTCATGGCCTGCTGCCACATTGCCCACGATTGCAAACTTGGCGATCACATCATCATGGCGAACGGGGCGCTCCTCGGTGGCCATGTGCATATCGACGATTTTGCCTCGCTCAGTGGCGCGGTTGCCGTTCACCATTTCACGACGATCGGGAGCTACAGCTTCATCGGCGGCTTGAGCCGCGTGCTCCACGACGTGCCGCCATTCATGCTGTGCGAAGGCGCCCCGGCCCGGCCCCGGTGTATCAACATCGTCGCGCTCAAACGTCACGAATTCACGACTCATGTGATCGATTGCCTCGCCGAAGCCCATCGCCTGATTTACCGCGCGAAAGTCGGCGTCGACCCGGCCCGCGAAATCCTTCGCGGCAACGGGCAACTCGTTCCCCAAGCCAATCAATTGCTGCAGTTCGTCGAAGGCCAACAAGATGGCCGGCATGGTCGCAGCCGCGAAGTTCGGAGGGCAGCATGAAGCCGCTGCGTGTCGCTGTTATCGGCGCCGGGCATTTAGGACGCATCCACGCGCGGTTGGCGGCCGGTCTGGAAGACATTGAACTGGTTGCGGTAGCAGATCCCGTCGAGGCGGCTCGCACTTCAGTCGCCCAAGAAGCGAACACGCGTGCGGTTGCCGATTACCGCGAGCTCATCGGCGAAATCGAAGCGGCGATCGTCGCCACGCCGACGACATACCATCATGCCGTCGGCATGGAACTTTTAGGCTGCGGCATCCCGCTGCTTGTCGAAAAGCCACTCGCACTGACGGCTGCCGAAGCGACCGACCTTGTTGCGCTTGCCCGGAAAAAGGGTGTTACGCTGCAAGTCGGCCACGTCGAGCGATTCAACCCGGCGCTTACGGCCGTGGAAGCAGACGTTCGCGACCCCAAATACATCGAAGCCCATCGCACGAGCGGCTACACGTTTCGCTCGACCGACATTGGCGTGGTAATGGACATCATGATCCATGATCTGGATGTGGTGTTATCGTTGGCGAAATCCGAAGTTGTCGAAGTGCAGGCGCTCGGCATCTCCGTTCTCGGCGGTCACGAGGACATGGCCACGGCGCGGCTTACATTCGCCAGCGGTTGCGTCGCTCAAATTTCCGCTTCGCGCGTCAGCTTCCAGCAGCGGCGCACCATGTCGATTTTCACTTCACGCGGCAGCGCCTCGATCAATTTCGCCACGCATGAAGCCACCATCGTAAAGCCAAGCGACGAAGTGCTGCGACGCGAGTTTCGCGCCGACCAGCTGAACGCCGACGAGCGTGCCTACTGGAAAGACCACGTTTTTGATCAACTTCTCATTCGAACGGCTCGCGATTCGAAGCCGATCAATGCGATTCAAGAAGAACAACGCGAGTTCGTGAACTCCGTCCGCACAGGCGCAGCGCCCCGTGTGGATGGCGCCGCCGGCCGCAATGCAATTGCGGTCGCCGAAATGATCATCGATCGCATTGAAGAGCACGCGTGGGACGGTGCCGCGGGTGGCCGTCACGGGGCGCTCGCGATGCCGGCGTTACCCGTTATCGCCGGCAGCACGCACGCGGGCGACGATCGCACTGAACGCCGCCGCGCGGGCTAATGCAATACGGACGCGCTTAGAAGTTTCAACTGACTTCTACGAATGCGGCGAGTGTTGATGGAGGCGGAATAGGCTCGCCTTCCAGCTTTAATCCATCGAGGTGGAACTCGATGGCCTCGTGCATATTCTTTTCACATTCTTCGCGCGTGGCGCCGGTCGATGCGCACCCCGGCAGATCTGGCGAATATGCGGAATATCCTGTCGCGGTTGGCTCCAACACGATCAGATACTTCATTTTAGTCCCGCCTGCTTGAGGATGTTATTGAGCGTTCCTGGAGCCAAGTCGTCGCTAGACTTGCCCGGCACTGTGACAACACCACGCTTTTTGCGTGGCTGTACTGCCGGTGGCTACCGCGTGTTCGGACGTGATTCCAACCATCGGCCTCGATGATTTTGATCAGGTCGCGTACTTTCATGCCAATAAATTATACGCCACACCACTCGCTTCGGTAGCGAGTAAGGGCTACGCCAAATCGCGATCTTCAAACAAGATCAGCGCCAGCAGCATCGCAACTGCTGAATACAGGACGCAATAAAGCCCCGCCCAAGCCAGGTAGTCGGGCGGAACGCGCACTCCACCAGCGACGGCCGCTTGGATGTTGAAGTGGTCGAGTACAGGCAAGACCAGCGCGATCAGTTGGCCGAAGAACGCCACGAATTCGTTCTGGCCAACCGAAGATTGCGCGATCAGCGGGCCGAGATGCCCCAGCACGTAAATCGAGCCGCAAATTACCAGGTTTGGAAGCATCGGCAGGCGCGTGGAAATTGCCACGCTAATTGCCGTCAGCACGACCGTTTCCATAAACGAGAGCGCAAGGCCCGGCACGATCCCCACCATTTCGGCATTGCAGGCTTGCCAGGTGGGTTCGGGGTTCGACGTCTCGCGAGAGTCGTAAACCACTTTGTACGAAACGAGGATGAGCATCCAAATGCCCAGCAGGACGAACATCAAAAAGTTCGCCCACACGATGCCCGTAAATTTGCCAAGCACGAATTCACGCCGGCTAATCGGCTTTGAAAGTAGTGTTAGTGCGGTGCGACCTTCGATTTCGTCGGCCACGCTCACGCTCGCGGTCCATACGGCCACGAGGATCGCGAGCACCATGATCGTCATCAGGCTCGAATCCTTGTACATTTTCACGTCTTCGCCGAACGTGTTGTACGGAATGTAAATGTAGAACAGCAGCAAGCAGGCGCCGATAATCAACGCGAGTATGTAGAGCGGCTGAGCGACCGCTTCCTTTGCCGTGGCAATCGCGATCGTGGAAACGCCCCGGAACAGCACGTACAGCAATAAGTACACAAGGTACATCGCCAGGAAGATGCCGGCGGCGATCGGGATCTGGCGCACCTCTTTCAGCGGCACGTCGGTGTGGTAGTTGATCGTCAACTGCGCCGGCGCATCGCTCTGGTTGGTTACATAGAGGTTCGAAACCGAATCATTGAACAACCGCTGCACTTTGCTGCTCGGCGTCCACTGATAGGCCTCGTTGCCTTGCACTAATACCAACGGGTTGGAGTATGCTTTGCCTTTTTCCACGCCGACGATGAGATCCTGATCGCTTGCGAATGAATACGACTGCAGTTCGTCGGACTCAAAATTGACGGGGACATCTTGGTCATCTGTATGAGCGGGTACCGTGACTTTGATGGATGTCGGACCGACGATCGGGAGCCGCTTGAGCGAAGCCATCACTTGCTTCACGGGCATCACCGGAGCCGCTAACAAACTAAAGCCGATTAGCACCAGCGCGACATAAGAAATCCACTGCAGAATACTTTCGCGCTCGAGCCGAAGAGCTGCTTCGGCCGTCCGGCGCGAGATCAGCCAGGTGGCCGCGAATAGAACGAGCAAGATGACCGCCGCGGCGGTGACACCCAGCGAAACGACCCACAGCGGCGTCAGCCAAATCGTTAAATTACCCATGTCGAACCGAATGTCTGGATGAAATCGAAAAGAATTGCTTCTTCCATAAGAACTTGTGGCGGGGCGTCCATCAAGTCCCGCCCGGGGCCCAACTTGCGAATCGTGGGGAACCCTCGGCCGGTGTTACCTTTTACGGCTCGCCACCCGCGGGGTTCAATGCTGAATTTCGAACCCGTCAAATTCGCCCGTCGCGGGGCCGACATCAGTCCGCTCATCTCGCACGTGGTCGCAAAGGCGTTCCCGAACGCCTTTCAGGAAGGCCTTGATTTCCGTCGGCGTGCCCTCGGCGACGAGTTTCACGCGGCCATCAGGTAGGTTCTGTACGTGGCCCGTAACCGCAAACCGCTGGGCGATCGACCGCGTCGTATAGCGAAACCCGACCCCCTGCACATTTCCCGTATAGTGGACGGTCGAGCGCTCGTCGCCTTGCTTGGCCATAGCGATGTTTCCGAAATGGCGAAACTCCCGCCCTATTCTATCTTGCCGCACGCTGCCACTGCCAGCCTTGACCGGGTTCGGTGCTTATCCTACGCTCCGCCGCAATGCGCCCATTCCGCCGCCACATTCTGACGCTCGTTGCCGTCGTACTATCGATCGTGGTGAGCGGCATTCGATGCGCTGCCGCGGATGATTTTGCCGCCGCGCCGCACACGCTGCCCGATGGCCAAGCCGGGGTGTTGTTGTTGCAGGACGGCGGCGTGCTCACCGGCGAAATCTCGCAAACCGCGGATTGGTATGTCGTCTCCCACGCCGGCGGACAGATGCAGGTCGCCGGGTCGCGCGTGCAGTTCGTCGGAAAAACTCTCGCGGACGCCTATCAGTTTCGCTCTCAACATCTGAATGGCAATACGGTCGAATCGCACCTGGGCTTGGCCGATTGGTGCCTGCGCTACAACCTGCTCGAAGAAGCCGGCAAGGAACTCTCGACGGCGAGAAGCTTGGGGCCGGCCCACCCGCGCCTCGCGCTGCTCGATCTCCGTTTAATCGCCGCGAAAGAGAAGGCGACTCAGCCAGCGCACGTAGCCTCGCCAAAGAACAATCCGCCCATTGTCGCCGCGAACGGCGCCGCGACACCCGTGCGCCCAGATGTATCGAACAACGTGGTCGAAGTCTTTACTCGCAAAGTGCAACCTGTGCTGGTCAACAATTGCACGGTAGCGAAGTGCCACGAGCCGGGTGGAGCGCAGGCGTTTCAACTCAACCGAGCCGTGCTGCGCGGCGAGGCGAACCGCCGCACAACGATGCAGAACCTGGCAGCTACGTTGGCGCTCATCGATCATGAACACCCCGATGCGAGTCAGTTGCTAACCGTTCCTCGGCAGGCACATGGCGGGATGTCTGCGGCGATTCTCGGCACCCGGCAAGAAGCGGCTTTCAAGCACCTGGCAGACTGGGTGGCACTTGTGGCGCCGCCCGCGCCAGCGGAAGACGAGGCAACACCGACTGAGTCTCAATTGGCGACGCCCCTGCCAATGGATCCGCACGCACAAAAGAATCAAACCGCGCTGGCGAAGCGTCCTCGATCGATGCCGCCGGCCTCCAAATTGCAAGCGGCCGCCGGCGATCAGGCAGATGGCAAGAATTCTGGCGGGCCGATGATCGATCCGGATGTCGAGCCTGCCGCGGCGCTCGAGGAAGTTCAGCCCAAGACGCTCCGCCCGCCGCATCGCCTTAAGTACGGCATCAAGGCGGAAAAGTGGGAGCCGCGCGACGCGTTCGATCCCGAAATATTCAACCGCCAAATGCGCCAGCCGGCGCAGCTGCCCACTCCGCACCAGCCAGCCACCAAATTGCCGGCGTCAGACGCGAATTAGCGAGTCCCGCTCGATTGCGGCGTTGGTTGGGAACTGTTTTGCGGCATCGCAACTTGTCCCGAGTCCATCGGCTGTGCCATCTCGCCGCTGCCGCCACCGTTACAACCACAGCTGGAGCAACCGCTATTGCAGCCACAACTCGAACAGCCGCCGTTGCAACCGCATTGTGAACACGAGCCACAATGGCTTGCCACGGGCGAATCGTAGTCGTGGCAGCTCGAACAACTTTGGCAGCCGTTGGCGGCGGCCAGCGTGATGGTCAACAACGCGCTGAAGATGAACGAGCGGCGAAGCATCGACAGTTTCCTTCGACGAGACAGAGAGAATGAATACGAGGGCGGCCGCCGCGGTCGCATGCGCAGCGGCAGCTTGTCGGAACCAAGAATCGGCGATTCGGCCTGCGTGCAATGAACAATTTACGCCGGTTAGGCCAAACGTTCGGTCTGATGTCGCCAGCAATGCGCGCGAAGCAAGCTCAACTCGCTGCCGTGGCTCACAGCGACAGCACCTCGGGAATTCGCGGATCGCATAACGTATTGGCGACAAACCGCGCGCCGCTGAAGTCGTGCTGTGCCGTGTGCCGATTCGGCACCGCTACCGTGAAAGCACCCGCTGCGACCGCCGCCCGGCAGCCGTTGGCGCTATCCTCCAGCACCATCATTTCGCCGGGCGGGAGTTCCAGCCGCTGGCCCGCCAGCAAATACACTTCGGGGTCGGGCTTGCCGTGCTTAACATCTGCAGACGTGAGAACGAATTGAAAGCGACGTTTTATATCCAATTGCGTAAGCACGAACTCCGCGTACTCCGGGAGGGCACTGGTAGCCACCGCTGCCGGCAGCTTTGCAGCGCTCAGCCGATCCAATAATTCGACAACCCCCGGCATCGGCGCCAGCGCAGTTGCCATCAGGCCGTACAGCACCTCGCGGCATTCGTCGAACAGCGCTTCGATCGGATCCGGCAAGTTGTGGGCCTCGATCATGATGCGCAGGGCATCCGCCACCGGCCGCCCCATCATCTGCTCGCGCAACGGCGGATCATACGTCAGCCCTCGTCGCCCGAGCACCGCGCTGCACGCCTCTTCATACAAATCCTCCGTGTTCGCGAGGACACCATCGAGATCACACACCACTGCCCGCAATGCCCTTGCATTTTGGCCACTGAAATTTTCCATTTCCGATTTGTATCACCACGAAGGCACGAAGAGCACCAAGTAAGATTACGTGACAGAAATTACAACTTCGAGGCCTTCGTGCCTTCGTGGTGAAATCCTTTGATGTTATCAGTTGTGTTGCTTAAGTTGCTGCGCAATTCCGCAGCACGCCCGCGAACTCGCTCAAAATCATACTCGTCGCACCCCAGATGCGGGCTTCGCCAAAACGAAAACACGGCGCATGAAACACCAGCGGCCCGCGCTCAATCGTCAGCCTTCCGATTGCGTCGTCATCCAGCAGTGCGTCAATCGGCAACTCGATGACCGATTGCACTTCGCCCGCATGCGGTCGCCAGGTCGGCTCGTCATATGCCGCCGCGACCCACGGTGCGATCGAGTAATCGCTCGCAAAAACATAACAATCTGCCAGCGGACCCAGAAGTTCGACTTCCGAGGCGACGCCGAGTTCCTCACGCAGCTCGCGCACTGCCGCGACGCTTGCCGTTTCACCGGCGTCGATCGCCCCGCCCGGCAAACTCATCTGGCCGCCATGGTGGGCCAACGACAGTGGCCGCTCCGTCAGCGGCAAGTGCCATCGTCCGTTTCGCTGGAACAGTAGCAGCAATACGGCTGCCGACCGGGCAGTGTAGGGGCGCGGACCAGCGTGTCGCCCGTACGTCAGCTGCGGAGCCAGGCGAGCTTCTTGCGTACGCCCGCGGTCGCCTTTCTTCAAACATTCGGCAACTCGCCGCGGCAACTCGGCGTCAGTCGCCAGTCGTGGGGGTATCGACACGGTAAACGATATACTCCTCATTTTGAAACACGCGCGGCAGCGACAGCAGCTGCCCGCGATCGGAAAGCACGTACTGGGCGTGATACTTCTTTGCCAGTTCTCGCACGCGTTCATCGCCGAGTGCTCCGACCGAGTCGACACTCTGATCGACGCCGCCGAACTGCGTGGTGTAAATATCTTTGAGCCGATCGTGCCACGCGACAATCCCCTCCGCGTTCTGCGGAATGTCTTTGCGATTCGCCACCTCTTGCCGGCCAGTGCGCCACTTGAACGTTAAGTTCATTCGCGGCGTGAGGAACACGGAATCCGGCGGCGTGTGCGTCGCGATCCAATCGCACACCTCGACCCAGGCTGGGTAATCTGAAATCTTCACGTCCGCCGGCGGCACGTCATTTCCAAGGCGCTCCCAACAGGCGTTCACCGGAGCCCAGGCGCCGAACACGATGGCAACCAAAAGTAAGGGCGACGCCCACCACCGCTGCCGTTGGAATCCCAACGCGACCAGCGCCGTGATTTGCAGCGCGACCGCCGTCGCCGGTGCGAAGTCCGTCAATCGGAACCAATAATAGCGCAACAGCTTTGCAGCCAGGTCGGGCTTGCCGCGCAGCATTAATTCGATCGAGAGCCCAATGCCTGCCAACAGCGCGGCGCCACAAGCAAAGATCACAATGCGGCGGAGTGAACGGTATGGCATCCTCACCTGACTGTTGGAGGTCGGCGCGTTGATGTCCTGCTTGCCCGCTTTGGTCGCCATGGAGCCCGCTGCGCGGCGAATCGCGCGCGAAAATACGAACAGCATCGCCAGCAGCAACGCGTGGCCCAGCAGTCGGCGCAATACTTCAGCCGTGGGCAGCGAGAGCGGCGCAAGGTGATGTGGCAGCCGATCGAACACGTAAATCCGATTCGACGCCGTCACGATATCCGCCGGTACATTCCAGGTAAGCAGCAGCGCCGGCACAACGCCGATGAGCGCCAGCAACGCGCCGCCAACTAGTCCGGGCAGCATCGTCCGCAGCGATTGCTCTCGGCGCGCATCGATTACCCAAACGCCCGCGCACAATACTCCGCTCCACCCGCCAACGAGTGGATGAAACGCCGTCGCACCGCCGAGCAACAGCCATACGCCGTTCCAGTGTCCATCCACCATTTCGCACAGCGCCCATAGCACGAACGCGTAGGCAAAGCATTTCGCTTCGACGCCGCCGATCACCCACTCGCCGGCCATGTGCAGATAGGTGTTGAGGCCAATGAACAGCGCCGCCGAAAGCACCGATGCAAACCGCCGCGGCACGATTCGCCAACTCAAGCGTTGCCAAGCCCAGGCAATGGCCACCCACGCGATCACACGCCCAATCCACGCGGTCGCAGTCAGCGAAACAAACCGCGTGATCCAGCCAAACAGCCAGATGAAAACCAACTGCGTGTCGGTCGATTCCAAGAAGGCATCGCCAGCACACCACGATGGATTCCAGCAGTGCTTCAGCCGGCTCAGGTAATGCGCCTCATTCACGTTCGGTGCGGCATCTCCCGTCGCGATGAAACAGAGAGCTACGATCAATAGCACTTCGACGAATGTTTGCCAGCCCGATCGTCGATCGGCGCCGTCGTCGTACAACTGATTGGTGGCAATCTCCGTCATCGTTCCTTACCAACCTAATCCGATCGACTGCCAACGAACAGCTCCCATTTCGCGGCAGTTTTCAGGCATAGCGCGCGGCATCCCGCGAGGATCCCGTCGAATTGCAAACCAATAAACTCGCAGCCGTGCAACTCGAAGAAAAGTCTTTAAGAATGAGTTAGGGTGCCTGGGGCAACGCCCCAGATGTTTCCACTGGGGCCTTGCCCCACGCACTCTTACATTCAAACTGATCCACAACCAATCACGTCGTTACCCTTGCCCCTTCCTCACGGTCAGCCGTATCATCGAGAACTTATTCAACAACTAAACGGCTTTCTTATGGCGGACTCGACCCCAACTCCCGGCGAACTCCTTCGCGACGCCATCGGCGACGGCGCGATCCAGGTTCCTGGTGCGCCGAACGCCCTCATGGGCCGGCTCATCGAGGAGATGGGCTTTCCGGCCATGTACCTCTCCGGGGCCGCGTTTTCCGCCGGCGTCGTCGGCATGCCCGATATCGGCCTGTTCACGCTCACCGAACTTGTTCAACAGGTTCAGTATCTCACCGCGCAAGTTGTCACGCCCGTAATCGTCGACGCCGACACCGGTTTCGGCGACACGGCGAACGTTGAGCGCACAGTAGTCGAACTTGAACGGGCAGGGGCCGCCGCGATCCAACTCGAAGATCAAGAGCTTCCCAAGCGCTGCGGCCACCTCTCCGGCAAAACACTCGTCACGACCGATACGATGTGCGCAAAAGTCCGCGCCGCCGCCGCGGCCCGTCAGGATGAGTCACTCGTCATCATTGCCCGCACCGATGCGCGCGGCGTCGACAATTTCGACGCTGCCGTCGCTCGGGCTCGCAGATATGTCGCTGCCGGAGCCGATTGGATATTTCCCGAAGCGCTCGCTACCCGCGAAGAATTCGCCGCCTTCGCAGCAGCCGTCGATGTGCCGCTGATAGCGAACATGACCGAATTCGGCAAAAGCCCGCTGCTGACGATTACCGAGCTATCCGAGCTCGGTTACGCCGCCGTGCTTTATCCCGTGACGCTGCTTCGCGTCGCAATGAAAGCTGCCGAAACCGCGTTAACGCTCCTCGCCGCCGACGGCACGCAGCGCGAGCTGCTCGACCTCATGCAAACCCGCCAAGAACTTTACGACCTGCTCGACTACAATTCTTACGAAGAACGTGACCGCGACTATTTCGCTTAGCTCTTGTGCTTTGTTCCGCCGCGCAGCGGATCGCTCTGACGTCCAACCCCTGACCTCCGACCCCCTCGCATACTCATGCCTGAAGAAATCTACAGCCCTGGCCTAGAAGGCGTCATCGCCGGCGAAACCGCCATTAGTACCGTTTCCGGCGGTCTCAGCTACCGCGGGTATTCGATCGAGGATCTCGCCCGCAACAGCTCGTTCGAGGAGGTCGCATATTTGCTGCTCTATGGCGACTTGCCGAACGCAGAGCAGCTCGACGAATTCCATAAGCGCATGGATGCCGCGTCGCAGGTCCCGCCGGCGATCATCGAAGCGATCCGCCACTTCCCAGCCACCGCGCTGCCGATGGACGTGCTGCGCTCCGGCGCCAGCATGCTGGCCCATTGGGATCCGGAAATCGGTGATAACAGCCACGAGGCGAATGTCCGCAAAGCGGAAAGGCTGCTGGCGCAGTTGCCGATCATCATGGCCGCCCATCACCGGATAAAGCAGGGAAAAGAGCCCGTTGCATCGGAAGCCGGTCGTTCGCTCGCGGCGAATTGCCTCAACATGCTCTTCCGCGCCGATCCGTCGCTAGGTCACGAAAAGGCGATGAATGTGTCGCTCATTCTTTACGCCGAGCACGAGTACAATGCCTCCACATTCACGTCGCGGGTGGTTGTCTCGACGCTCTCCGATCTGCACTCGGGCATTGTCGCCGCGATCGGAGCGCTCAAAGGCCCGCTGCATGGCGGCGCGAATGAAAAAGTGATGGACGTCCTCGGCGCCGTCGGCAAAAAAGAGAACGCCGAAAAATGGATCCGCGACGCCCTCGTCCGCAAAGTTAAAATCATGGGCTTCGGCCACCGCGTGTACAAAGACGGCGACCCGCGGGCCGTCTACCTCAAGGAACTCTGCAACGAGTTGGCCAAGGAAACCGGCAACGAGGATTTAGAAGTAACGGCCGACGTCATCCAAC
>DATBAY010000056.1:0-2479 GCA_036271295.1 Lacipirellulaceae bacterium
CGCAGCGTATCGCCGCATTCACCCTCGTACAATTTTGCGTAGGCGTTGCCGGCGCTGTAGTTCAGCCGGTCATTCACGGCCAGCATATAAGTGCCGATCAGCAACGCCCGATAGGCGTCATCGACCAGCGACTCGGGAACCGTGAGTTTCGTGCCGTCATCCAGCAAACGATTCCAAGCCTGAATACACGCTTGTTTCTGACGCTCGAATTCTCCTGCATTAAACCGCGTGCTGGATGGACTCGCTTTACTGAAGATCGCTAGCTCGGCGGATTCGTTTCGTTTCAAATCCGCGACAAGAACTTTCCGCTCTGCGTCCCATTTCCAGCCCGCCGAAAAAGCGACCAGCGCTTCCTCTTTTGCGTTCAGCAAGGCATTGTCGGCCACGTGCAGCGCGCCTTTGGAACCGACTCGAGCCTGCACTCGTTCGGCTCCTGCTGCTTCCTTGCCCAGAGAGAACCGCAACATCGCGGTGCCAAGCGCCGCGTATGATTCCGCCGTAGGCGCAAAAGCCTCTTCGCTAACCGTAGCGTTCTTAGTTTGATATCGAATGGTTACGATCGGCAGATACCCATTCAAATACTCCGGATCTCGCAATCGCTCCTGCTCGCCGCCGAACGCCTCGGGCGGATTCCCCACTTCGAAGCTGATCGGAACGCCTTGCTCGGTCCACATGGGCTTTTTATTCGCCTCTAAATTCACTCCTCCGCCATTGGAAACCAGCCGTGACTTCACGGCAGCGCGCGGCGCGCTTAACACAATCGGGTAGTGACGAAACTCGGCGTTCACCCACCGCAGAGGCGGCAGCAAATCTTTGAAGAAGTCGTAACTTGCCCCGTTCGGCTGCGCCATGGCGGCATCGCCCCACGCGTCGGTTCGGGCGGCGATCATTTCTTGTACTGTGGGCAGGGCACCGGAGGCGGGCTGCTCTTTTGGAGCCGCGACTAACCGAACGGCGCACAGCCAAATCAGCGATGTCGCTACGCCCCACGGCACTGTGCGTAAGATACTTACCATCGCCCGCCTATTCTTAAGACCAGACAAAGGCATACTTGCGGTCGAAAACGGGTGTGCACCGCCCGCAGGCGATAAGATTGCGCCGATGTCGATAAATCACGCGTCGGCATTTGGGACAGGTTCCTTGGTAACGCGGCTTTGGTCGGATTACTTCTTCGCCATAGCACCGGGCCGCGTTGCAACCAATCGATCGTGCCACCGCCCGCCACCCCTCGCCATGTCCGGCGCCGCGCGGAGCCAGCGCATGGGCAATTTCATGCAAGATCGTGTCGCGGACTTCCTGCTCGTTGTTCAATTCGACTAAATATTGCGACAACGAAATGATAAGCCTGCCGTAATCGCACTTGCCAAACCGCACTTTCGAGCGATCGAATTGAAAACTCCATCTCGGGATCAGACGATGCCTGCGCATCAATCCAATCGCCAACTCGGCTGCCTCGTCAAGCACCATCCGTGCAATTCCAGCGCTTCCAACAATCAATCGGACATCACAGCACGCCCGGCAGGATTCGAACCTGCGACCTACGGATTTGAAGTAGTCTAAGCCGTCTGCGTGCAAACGCCTATTTTACCGGGAGTTTTGCCCGAAAAATAGCCGCATGTCCCTGAATATGTCCCCAAACGCAACCTATATTTCAGGGGAGAATTCGACATGCGCAAGCCATATTTTAAGCAATCACACAAGGCGTGGTACTGCAACATCGACGGCGTAACTGTGCGGCTCGGCAAGGATAAGGACGATGCCGAGAAGGAATACCATCGGCGACTAGCAGCCGATGCGCCCGTTACATCCCGCACAACCGTAGCACAGTTGATCGACAAGTTTTTAGGGTGGACCGAAGCCAATAAGGCACCTCGCACATTCGAATGGTACTGCGACCACTGCCGTAGCTTCGTTAAATTCATCGGCTACAGAATGCAGGTCAACAAACTGACGGCCGACGACGTGGACCGCTGGCTACTTCGCTCATACAAAAACTCTGGGGACTCGCATAAAGCTGGGGCGTGCCGTGCTGTGGCTCGTGCGTTCAATTGGGCAAAGAAACGCCGGATGATAACAGCGAGCCCTATTGCCGGCATGGAACGGCCGACCGCCACCCGTCGCGAGTGCTACATTGCACCGCAGCAGTGGGCGGAAGTCGTCGAACACCTGAACGATAACGACCCGTTCGCCGATTTGATTTGGTTTCTACACGAAACCGGGGCGCGGCCCCAAGAGGCTCGAATTGTTTCCGCTAAGATGTTCGACCGTGATAAGCAACGGTTTGTGCTCAAACTTAAAGACAGCAAGGGCAAACGGCACAACCGCGTCATTCGGCTAAACGCGAAAGCATTCGCTATCTGCCAGCGGCTCGTGGTTAAGTACCCCGATGGCCCGATATTTCGCAATCTATCTGGCACGCCATGGAAAGCTGACGTACTGAACAAGCGGTTCGCCCGGTTGCGTACAAAGCTGAAACGCG